>NZ_CAWQJR010000159.1:0-38427 GCF_963894935.1 Xenorhabdus sp. PB61.4 | reverse complement strand
TTTATGTGGCAGCTTATTCGTAATGTGAAAATTTTTTTGAAAAGGGCCTCGTTAACGAATTGGAAAGAAATGAGAAAAATAAGAGTCTCATCATTATGACAAACTATTTAACAGTGATTTCACCGCCACTCCTTAGTTCAGTCTGTTTATTTGAATTTTTATCGAAATTACTGCAACAATTTCAAATTACGACGATAACTCTTCTGATTTATCTTCCGGCCAGACATTAATAACAGCTTTAATCAGCGTCGCCAATGGAATCGCGAAGAAAACGCCCCAAAATCCCCACAATCCGCCAAAAATAATGACGGAAATAATGATAATAAGCGGATGAAGATTAACTGCCTCTGAAAATAAAATAGGAACAAGCAGATTACCGTCTAATCCCTGAACAACCAAATAAGCAATAAATAGTGTCCAAAAATCTGCGCCTAATCCCCACTGAAATAGAGCTACCACAATGACAGGAATAGTCACTATTACCGTGCCTACATAGGGAATCAAAACCGATAAACCAACCAGAACAGCAAGTAACATGGAATAATGCAACTCAAAGAAAGCAAATACAGCATAAGTACAAATGGTTAAAATAACCATCTCCACAACTTTTCCCCGAATATAATTCGTAATCTGCTGATTCATCTCATGCCATAATTGCCCGGCTAAACCGTGATTACGCGGTAATATACGCTGGAATGCCGCTACCATTTTATTTTTATCCTTCAACAGGAAAAATACCATTAAAGGAACAATAATCAGATAAATAGAGAACGTCATCAGCCCAATCAAAGACGCTACAGAAAATTTAAATACAGATTCTCCCGCTAAAGAAAATTTATTGCGCAGATTTTCGGCAAACATATCAATGATACCGACATCAACTAAAATAGGGTAACGAGAGGGAAAAGTCCGGGCGTATTCCTTAAAGCGATTAAGCATATTCGGCAAATCAGAAAATAGATTGAGCCCCTGTTGCCAGACTGTTGGGGCAACAATCAGGATAATCAATGCACTGATCCCCATAAAAATGGCTAATACGATTGTCACTGAAAGAGTACGACTACAACCCAGCTTTTCTAATTTTACCGTCGGCCATTCCAATAAATAAGCCAACACAATCGCAGCAAGAACAGGAGCTAAAATACCATTGAAAAAATAAATTATGCCAAAGCCAGCCAGCAAAATGAATGATAGAGCAGCAACTTGCGGATCAGCAAAACGGCGGCGATACCATTGCATGATCATATCCAACATAAACCAAACTCCTTAATAACAATACTTAATGACTATTTTACTAAAAGTGCTTACGGCTGATCGATTTTAAGTTAACCTTAGCTATCATACACGTATCCTGAAATTGATAGCTAACTGGGCACAGCATTTTATAAAAATCGTTTTATGAGAATCGCTCTATGAAAAAAACATCTACTAAATCCCTGATAGCGATACTGATCAGTCTGACACTATTTGGCAATAGCCCTGCATACTCTGTACCTACTGACGAGACATTACCCGATATTGGTACAACCGCTGCATCCACACTCAGTACCAATCAGGAGATAGAGATGGGTGATTTCTATATCCGTGAAATACGTGCTGGAACCCCCTTGATTTATGATCCTCTATTAACACAATACATCAATAAATTAGGCCAGAGGCTCGTCAACCATGCTGATGCAGTGAAAACACCTTTTCATTTTTATATCGTCAATAATCCTAACATTAATGCGTATGCCTTTTTCGGTGGCAACGTTGTACTCCACTCTGCTCTGTTCCGTTACAGCCGAAATGAAAGCGAACTGGCTTCAGTTATGGCCCATGAAATATCTCATGTAACACAGCGCCATTTGGCTCGTATGATGGAAGATACACAGCGAAAAGCGCCACTGGCATGGGCCGGCGCACTTGGATCGATCTTACTGCTAATGGCTAACCCACAAGCAGGAATGGCAGCTCTAAGTGGTACGCTGGCTGGTTTTTCACAAGGTATGATCAGCTTTACTCGTGAAAATGAACAAGAGGCAGACCGTATCGGTATGCGGATATTAAGCCGGGCTGGGTTTGATCCTTATGGAATGCCTAATTTTATGCAAACTTTGAGTGAGCGCACTTTACACAACTCAGAAATTCCAGAAATTTTATATACCCATCCACTGCCTGATAGCCGATTAGCTGATGCCCGTAACAGAGCCAATCAATACCCGAAAAAATCTATTCCGGAATCACAGGAATATCTACTGGCCCGGGTGCGAATTCTGACACTAGAATCCACACTAAGCTCAGCCTATATTGAAGAGCTGCTCAATAAATACAGTCGTGGAACGCCAAAAGAACAAATTTCGGCCTCTTATGGGCGGGCTCTGCTACTGACTAAACAGAAAAAATATGCCGAAGCCAGAAAAGTGCTCACCCCGTTATTGAATAGCCAGCCAGATAATATCTGGTTTATTGATGCGATGACGGATATCGATATTGAACAAACACAATATGAGCAGGCGATTACCCGCTTACAGCAAGCCTTACAGAAACACAAAAATAACCCTGTGCTGCAAATCAATCTTGCTAACGTGTATATCGAAGCCAAACAGTATCCGAAAGCATCACAGCTGCTATTCCAATACACCTTCAGCCATCCGGATAGTTTAACGGGTTGGTCATTAATGGCCGAAGCAGCAAGCAAACAGGGGAAACGCAGTGAAGAACTGTCAGCTTACGCCGAAACAATGGCATTACAGGGTAAATTTGATATGGCAATCAATTATCTCAGTCAGGCCAGTGCATTAGCAAAACTGAACAGCTATGATCAGGCCCGTTACGATGCCCGTATCGACCAGTTACGCAAGCTGCAACAGCGCTATAGCCAATATAAAAAATGAGGTTCTTTTATATGCAACATGTTATTTTTTATCATAACCCCCGCTGTTCAAAAAGCCGGGAAACACTGAAATTAGTACAGGAACTCGGCATTACACCAGAAGTTATTCATTATCTCGATACCCCCCCAACGGCAGAACAACTGGCCGTTTTACTAAAGAAATTGGGGTTCGATGATGCCCGCCAATTAATGCGAACAAAAGAAGAACGGTATAAAGAACTAGGGCTTGATAATAGTGAACTTACACAAAAAGCCTTACTTCAGGCAATGGCTGATAACCCTAAACTCATAGAGCGCCCGATTGTTGTTGCAGGAGATAAAGCTCGTTTAGGGCGGCCACCAGAGCAGGTCAAAGAGATTTTGGAAAATTAAGCATTAAAAAAGTGATAGGGAAGTCGACTTTGTACCTCTATCACTTTTTTCTGATCTGGCGTATTAAAGATCAAGAATATCTTTTACAAATGGGATCGTCAGTTTACGTTGCGCCACAATAGAAGCGCGGTCAAGCTCATCCAACGTTCTGAACAGCGTCTGCATTTCTCTGTCAAGCCGCTTTAACACAAAACGCCCCACATCTTCAGGTAATTCAAATCCCCGTAACTTAGCTCTCAATTGCAGTGCCTGAATTTTTTCATCATCAGACAAAGGCTGCAATTTATAGATCTGACCCCAATCAAGCCGGGATGCCAAATCTGGCAATGTTAAATTAATTTGCCGAGGTGGACGATCTCCTGTGATCAACAGACAGGTTTTGCCAATCTCTACAATTCGGTTATAAAGATTAAAAATAGCCATTTCCCATACCGGATCACCTGCGATACATTCAACATTATCAATACATACCAATGATAAATGTTCCATACCATCAAGAACTTCCGGAACAAAATATGCACGTTTATCGAGTGGCACGTATCCGACAGCCTCTCCTTGCTGGGATAGTTCGGCACAGGCTGCATGAAGCAAATGACTCTTGCCCCCGCCATCGCGGGACCAAAAATAGATATAACTGCCATGTGACTGACTAATAGCCAATTTTATTGCGGCTAATAAAGAAGAATTCTCGCCTGCAAAAAAACTGGCGAATGTTTCATCATCTGGCAAATATAAGGGCAATGAAAGCTGCGCCGGTGTATTCAGAAGCACCTCAAACAGAATGGATAACGAACAGCATTAAGTTTACCATAGAAACCAAGTTTACCACAAAAAACGATAACAAATGAAATGAATACTTAGTTTAAGATGGTCGCTGTCGTTGGCACTCACTTTTTTATGAAAAAAAGAAAAATATCGCAAAGAAGTAGTAAAAATTTATTTTTAATAAAAATTATCATTGACATATATTCAATATTATTCCTTTCTCCCATTTCAGAACATTATTTATACTGAACATCTCAAAATACTCTCTGTCAAATTTGTGTTTAAAATCACCATTGATTATGACATATCCGAAATGAATAATATGACCTATACTGAACTCCATGAACATTAAAAATAACAATCAATGCAGAATATAGCAAAACTTAAAATATCAGATGACAAACTGGGAATTATCTTTCTTTATCAGACTGAGAAATAATCAGAGCACTCGCTTCTTTCAGGACCTCAATAATTTCACCTTTATCTAAATCACCTTCAATAGATAGGGAGCTACCATCATTTTTAGTGATAGATATTTTTAGATTATGCTCACCACCTAAAAGAGCAATTAATGATTTTCTTAAGCCATCAAGATATATTAAATTATCTTTAATAAAAGTAAGCGTTCGTTTAGCTATACTAAGCGTTTTCAAATCCGAGCTTATTGAATTAACTTCTATATTAAATTTTTTAAGCTCGGAATAAAATTCTTTTTCCAATGATTTATCTATATATAGAGTAATATTATTTATACTTTCCATTTTATCCCTCAATATTTTTCATCTTTGAGTGTTTGCACTTACAAGTATAGTAAAAGATTATGACAAAAAGACAGCAAATCGATAAATAGGAATGAAGTGGAATTAGGCAACTATAGGGATATAAAGAGAAATTAGCCAATATTTTTCTAATAAAAAAATAAGAGAAAGAGTTCGTTGAAAACCCTTTCTCTTAAAGGAAAACCCATACAAATTATTTTATGATTTCACTCGCTTTTTTATCATCACTGAATGATTCCACAGAAGAACTAATATACGGTTCATCCGGACGAATGATACTAATCAACTTGAAAATCAGGCTCATACCAATACCCACTACCGTTGCCAGTGCCATACCTTTCAGCTCTGCTGCACCGATTTGGATTTTCGCACCACTCACGCCGATAATCAGAATGACAGAAGTCAGGATCAGATTCTGAGCTTTGCTGTAATCTACTTTGGAATCAATCAGTACCCGTATACCAGATGCACCGATCACACCATACAGTAATAAAGATACGCCTCCCATTACCGGAACCGGAATTATCTGGATCGCAGCCGCCAGTTTACCGACACAAGAAAGTAAAATCGCCAGAATCGCTGCTCCGCCAATGACCCATGTGCTGTACACGCGAGTCAGAGCCATTACACCAATGTTTTCTCCATAAGTGGTATTTGGTGTTGAGCCAAAAAACCCTGAGATAATCGTTGAAAAACCGTTGGCAAACATCGAACGGTGCAATCCCGGATTTTTCAGCAAATCTTTTTGCACTATATTGGCTGTTACGACCAAATGACCAACATGCTCCGCAATGACAACCAGTGCCGCGGGCAAAATCGTCATAATAGCAAACCACTCAAAACGCGGAGTATAAAAAGTCGGTAATGCAAACCACGGCGCTTCACGCACTGGTGTAAAATCCACGACTCCCATAAAAAAGGATAGCGCATAACCCACCAGCACCCCAATCAGGATTGGAATGATCGCCATAAAACCGCGGAACATGACTGAACCCAATATTGTCACAGCCAGTGTCACCATTGAGATGATCAGGTTCGTCGTATTAACATCCGTTCCCGCAGCAGGACGTAACCCGGCCATATCAGCGGCGACCCCTGCCAGCTCCAGACCAATCACTGCAACAATAGCTCCCATCGCAGCCGGAGGAAACATCACATTAAGCCAGCCTCTTCCCGCGATTTTAACAATCAGGGAAACCAGACAGAACAGCAATCCACAGACAATAAATCCGCCCAATGCCAGTTCATACCCTAAAGGCAATAACAATAATACAGGAGATATAAAGGCAAAACTGGAACCTAAATAAGCCGGGATCTTTCCTTTACAAATAAACAGATAAAACAGTGTTCCAATACCATTAAACAATAAAATTGTGGCGGGATTAATTTTAAACAGAATGGGAACCAGAACTGTCGCCCCAAACATCGCAAATAAATGTTGCAAACTTAACGGAATGGTCTGTCTTAAAGGTGGCCTTTCATCTACCCCAATAGTCCGACGGGTCACTATTTATGTCCTCTTATGTTTTACTAGGAACCAAAAAAAAGCCGACTTTTCAGCCGGCTAAAAATATTATTTTGTACCAAATATCTTATCGCCTGCATCCCCCAGGCCAGGAACAATATATCCGTGCTCATTAAGGCACTCATCAATTGATGCAGTATATAATTCAACATCAGGATGTGCTTTTTCCAAAGCGGCAACCCCTTCCGGAGCAGCAACCAGAACCAAAACCTTAATAACAGGGCATCCTGCTTTTTTCAGCAAGTCAATGGTGGCAATCATAGAGCCACCTGTTGCCAGCATCGGATCTACAACCAACGCCATACGCTCATTGATATCAGAAACCAGTTTCTGAAAATAAGGTACAGGTTCAAAGGTTTTTTCATCACGATACACACCAACAACACTGATGCGGGCACTCGGAATATTTTCCAGAACACCATCCATCATTCCCAGACCTGCACGCAGGATAGGCACGACAGTAATTTTCTTCCCTTTAATCTGGTCTATTTCTACCGGACCACACCATCCCTCGATGGTCACTTTCTCAGTTTCTAAATCAGCAGTTGCTTCATATGTCAGAAGACTTCCCACCTCTGAAGCCAGTTCACGAAAGCGCTTAGTGCTTATATCATGATCACGCATCAGGCCCAGTTTATGTTTAACGAGTGGGTGTTTAACCTCAACGATCTTCATGGGTTTCTCCTACTGTATATAGCCGGCAGATAAAAAAATCGCGGGATTATACCTCCTTTTTGGGATCAGGCAACCATCAATATATTGATTTTTAGCAACTACAAGTCATTTTTTCCTATTTTTTATCCGCAATAAACCTGCATAAAGCTATCGCAAACGTTTGCCTTGGCTGTTAGAATTATTCCGTTCTGTTTTATTCATTCAAATGCAACCGCCTGGGAGCTACGCAGTGACCAACAAAACCTCTCTTAGCTATAAAGATGCTGGTGTCGATATTGATGCTGGTAATGCCTTAGTCAATCGTATCAAAAGTGTAGTGAAACAGACCCGACGCCCGGAAGTGATGGGGGGATTGGGTGGCTTTGGTGCATTATGTTCTCTGCCACAAAAATATCGTGAACCTGTTTTAGTTTCTGGCACAGATGGTGTGGGGACTAAATTGCGTCTGGCCATGGATCTGAAACGCCACGATACAATCGGCATTGATTTGGTTGCCATGTGCGTCAACGATCTGGTGGTTCAGGGAGCTGAGCCTCTGTTCTTCCTTGATTACTATGCAACAGGGAAATTAGATGTTGATACCGCATCAAGCGTTATAACCGGCATCGCGGAAGGCTGTAAACAGGCTGGCTGTGCTCTGGTCGGCGGAGAAACAGCTGAAATGCCGGGCATGTACCACGGTGAAGATTACGATGTTGCAGGCTTCTGTGTCGGTGTGGTTGAAAAATCAGAAATCATTGACGGCAGTAAAGTTCAGGCTGGAGATGCACTCATAGCACTTTCATCCAGCGGGCCACACTCCAATGGTTATTCACTGATCCGTAAAATCCTTGAAGTCAGTCAGACCAATCCCGAGACAACTGAGCTGGATGGTAAAACACTGGCTGATCATCTCCTCGCTCCAACCCGTATTTACGTTAAATCACTGCTTGAACTGATTGAACAAGTTGAAATCCATGCGATTTGCCATCTGACAGGCGGCGGTTTCTGGGAAAATATTCCCCGCGTTCTGCCTGAAAATATGCAGGCAAAAATCGATGGCACCAGTTGGCAATGGCCTGCCATTTTTAAATGGCTGCAACAGGCTGGCAATGTCAGCGACCATGAAATGTACCGTACGTTTAACTGCGGCGTCGGCATGATAATTGCGCTGCCTCAGTCTCAGGCAACACAGGCAATTGAATGGCTGAATAAAGCGGGTGAAAACGCATGGCAAATCGGCAGCATCGCTGAATCTGATCATAGCGGGCAACAAGTTACGATCAGTGAATAAAAAGCCAGTTAATAGAAAGTGATTCAATGAAGACTATGAAAAAAATTGCGGTCTTAATTTCTGGTAATGGCAGTAATCTGCAATCTATCATTGATGCCTGCCAGCAAAACCGGATTAATGGTCAGATCTGTGCTGTGTTCAGCAATAATGCTGACGCTTATGGTCTGCAACGCGCTGAAGAATCAGCTATTCCAACTCATTTCCTCAATCCGAAGGAATATTCTGATCGTACAGATTATGACTCTGCCCTGCTTACAGCCATTGATCAATATCAGCCCGATTTAGTCGTTTTAGCGGGTTATATGAGGATCCTGTCATCTGGCTTTGTGCAGCATTACCGTGGACGACTACTCAATATTCATCCTTCCCTGCTACCAAAATATCCCGGCTTACATACTCACCGTAAGGCGATAGAAAACGGCGATCAGGAACATGGCACTTCTGTCCACTTTGTCACCGAAGAACTTGATGGTGGTCCTGTTATCTTACAGGCCAAAGTGCCCATTTTTGCAGAAGATCAAGAAGAGGAAGTGATTCGACGCGTGCAAACTCAGGAGCATAATATTTACCCGCTGGTCATTGGCTGGTTTTTGGAAGGCCGTTTGAGCATGGGCAATAATACCGCTATTTTGGATGGGAAAGTGCTTTCTCAACAAGGATATGCTTCAGACTAACCGATATAATTAATTCCCAAATTTATTATTAGTTTCAAAACTACAGCATTGTGTTAAGGTTAGTTAATTAAGCTAAACTTAATCATACTAAGGTAAAAATAATTAGCCAGGCACCTTGCTGTACTTTATTACTTCATAATATTCTCTTTTATAAAAATCAAAACTAAGTCGTCCTTACGTTAAAAACACTGAGGTATCTAATGTCCAGTGGTTCCGAAAATCTACCCGTAAATCTACGTCCACTTGAGCGGGAAGATCTCCCTTTCGTCCACCAGCTTGATAATAATGCCAGTGTCATGCGCTACTGGTTTGAAGAGCCTTATGAGGCTTTCGTTGAATTATGCGATCTCTATGACAAACATATCCATGATCAAAGTGAACGCCGTTTTATTATTGAGAGTATGAATTCCAAAGTTGGTCTGGTGGAACTGGTGGAAATTGATTATGTCCACCGTCGGGCTGAGTTTCAGCTCATTATTGCGCCAGCTTATCAGGGGCAGGGCTATGCAACAGAAGCAGTTAAACTTGCGATGGAGTACGCATTTTCAGTACTAAATCTTTATAAACTCTATTTAATTGTTGATAAAGAAAACGAAAAAGCAATTCATATATACAACAAACTGGGATTTTATACAGAAGGAGAGCTCATTGATGAGTTCTTTGTAAACGGCTCTTATCATACTGCTATCCGCATGTGTACTTTCCAGCATCACTATTTTGCTAACAAAATTCGGCATTCCCAGAGTAAAAAGCAGCACTGTTAACCAATGGACCAAATGGAGTAGTAATGTCCCAAGACCGCCTCTATACAGAAAAAGAACTCAGCTGGCTCTCTTTCAATGAACGTGTGCTTCAGGAAGCGGCTGACAAAAGTAATCCACTTATTGAAAGGATGAGGTTTTTAGGGATCTACTCCAATAATCTGGATGAGTTTTATAAAGTCCGTTTCGCCGATGTAAAACGTCGCATTCTGATTAGCGAAGCGCGCGGCTCTGCAACGGGTTCCCGGCAATTATTAAAAAAAATTCAGTCAAAAGTTGCCAAAATCGATCAGGAATTTGATGAACTCTATAACGATTTATTATTGGAGATGGCGCGTAATCAGATTTTCCTAATCAATGAACGGCAGATATCCCCGAATCAGCAAATCTGGCTACGGCAATATTTCCGCCAGCATTTGCGTCCACACATTACGCCTATCGTTATCAATCCAGAAACGAATCTGGTTGAATTTTTAAAAGATGATTACACCTATTTAGCGGTGGAAATTATCCGCGGGCAGGAAACCAAATACGCTTTGCTGGAAATCCCTTCCGATAAAGTTCCCCGTTTCGTTAATTTGCCGCCGGAAATGCCCAAAAGACGCAAATCGATGATCCTGATTGATAACATTCTGCGCTACACACTGGATGAAATTTTTAAGGGATTTTTTGATTACGACACTCTAAGTGTTTACTCCATGAAAATGACCCGTGATGCTGAATACGATTTAGCGACGGAAATGGAATCCAGCTTGCTGGAGTTAATGTCTTCAACACTAAAGCAAAGACTGACAGCCGAACCTGTCCGTTTTGTTTATCAGCGCGATATGCCTGATGAAATGGTCGAATTATTGCGTAGCAAACTGGGGCTTTCCAATGATGACTCAGTCATTGCCGGCAGCCGTTATCACAATTTCAGAGATTTCATTAAATTCCCCAATGAAGGAAACCGGACTCTGCTGAATAAACCCATGCCCCGGCTGCGTCATACCTGGTTTGATCATTTCCGCAATGGTTTTGATGCTATCCGTGAACAGGATGTATTGCTTTATTATCCTTACCACACTTTCGAGCATGTACTGGAATTGCTGCGGCAGGCATCATTCGATCCAAGCGTATTATCAATAAAAATTAACATCTATCGGGTAGCGAAAGACTCACGCATAGTTGAATCCATGATCCATGCAGCCCACAATGGCAAAAAAGTAACAGTGGTCGTGGAATTACAGGCACGCTTTGATGAAGAAGCTAACATTCACTGGGCAAAACGCCTGACTGAAGCGGGTGTGCATGTCATTTTCTCGGCTCCCGGCCTGAAAATTCACGCCAAACTGTTTATCATTTCACGCCTTGAAGGGAATGAAATTATCCGTTATGCCCATATCGGCACAGGGAATTTCAATGAAAAAACAGCCCGCTTATATACCGACTACTCCCTACTGACAGCCAAACCCGAAGTCACCAACGAAGTACGCCGGGTATTTAACTTTATTGAAAACCCTTATCGCCCGGTGACGTTTGAGAATTTGATGGTTTCTCCCCAAAACTCACGGGCTATGCTCAATAAACTAATTGATCAGGAAATTGAAAATGCCAGAGCAGGAGAAATTGCAGGTATCACTCTGAAAATAAATAATCTGGTAGACAGAGAATTAGTAGATCGCCTATACGATGCCTCTGAAGCGGGTGTCAAAATACGCCTTCTTATCCGGGGAATGTGTTCTCTGGTTCCCGGCCAGCCCGGTTTTAGTGAAAATATTCAGGTTACCAGTATTGTCGATCGTTTCCTTGAACATGATCGGGTTTATGTTTTCACTAATAAAGGGGATGAGAAAATCTTCCTTTCTTCCGCAGACTGGATGACACGGAACATTGATTATCGTATTGAAGTTGCCGTTTGTCTGCTTGACCCACTGTTAAAACAGCGTGTTCTCGATATTCTGGAATTACAGTTTAGTGATACGGTCAAGGCTCGTTATATTGATAAAGAATTGAGCAATAGGTATGTCCCACGAGGAAATAAACGTAAAATTCGCGCACAAACTGCCATTTACGATTATCTGAAAAATCTGGAACAGCCTGAATCAAGAGTTTAATTTATGCCGTTGAAACACGATACACCAACGCCTAAACCGCTGGAAATTGCAACCATCGATCTGGGTTCCAATAGTTTTCATATGGTTATCGCCCGAATTGTAAATGGGGCATTACAAGTTATCGGTCGCCTGAAAAAACGGGTTTACCTTGCTGATGGATTCAACGATAAAAATGAACTGAGTGAAGAAGCCATCAAACGTGGTCTTGAGAGCCTTTCGTTATTCGCTGAACGTTTGCAAGGTTTCCCCGCAGAAAACGTCTGCCTTGTAGGAACTCACAGTTTACGGGAAGCAAGTAACGCCGAAGAATTCCTGCAACGGGCCAAAGAAGTTATCCCCTATCCTATTGAGATTATTTCCGGTCATGAGGAAGCCCGTTTAATCTTTATGGGAGTAGAGCATACTCAGCCCGAAAAAGGCCGTAAGCTGGTGATTGATATTGGCGGCGGTTCAACCGAGCTGGTTATTGGTGAAGGCTTCGAACCTCTTCTCATTGAAAGCCGCCGCATGGGATGCGTCAGTTTTGCCCGGCAGTTTTTCCCTGATGGGGTGATAAATGAACACAATTTCCGCAAAGCACGACTTCAAGCGGAACAAAAGCTGGAAAATCTCATCTGGCAATTCCGTACAAAAGGCTGGGATTTTGCTCTGGGGGCGTCGGGTACAATTAAGGCAGTGCATGAATTACTGGTTGAATTGGGTGAAAAAGATGGCCTGATTACACCTGAGCGACTTCAGATGCTGGTCAAAAGAGTGCTGAAATACAAAAACTTTAAATCGCTGGATCTGCCCGGTTTATCGGACGATCGCAAACAGACTCTGGTTCCGGGTCTGGCAATCCTGTGCGGTATATTTGATGCCCTAAATATTCAGGAATTATGCTTGTCTGACGGAGCACTACGTGAAGGCGTTCTTTACGAAATGGAAGACCGTTTCCGCCATCTGGATATCCGCCAGAGAACCGCCAAAAGTCTTGCTGATCACTATAATATCGATCGCGAACAGGCCAGTCGTGTCTGGGATACAGCTAAAACACTGTATGACCAGTGGGCTGCGCAAAACCCGAAACGGGTACAGCCACAACTGGAGTCTATCCTGCTCTGGGCTGCCATGCTGCATGAAGTTGGCTTAAGTATTAATCTGAGTGGCCTGCAACGGCATTCTGCCTATATTCTGCAACATACTGATTTGCCCGGTTTCAACCAAGAACAGCAGTCATTACTGGCAACATTAGTTCGTTATCACCGCAAAGCGGTTAAAGTTCATGAGCACCCTCGTTTCTATTTGTTTAAGAAAAAGCAATATCTTCCTATGCTCCAGATATTAAGATTAGCAACACTGCTGAATAATCAGCGTCAGTCCACAACAACACCTGAGTCACTGACACTGGAAACGGATCATGGGCACTGGATACTTTCTTTCCCGAGAAACTATTTAACTCAAAATACACTCATGCAACTGGATTTAGAAAAAGAGCAAGCTTACTGGAAGGATGTGACAGGCTGGCATCTACATATCCAAGAGGAATCAACTTAACGATATCGTATTATGAAAAAGAAAAAGAAAACCGCTCAGATTACAAAATTAATTCTGCTTATCAGCTTTCTGATTTTATTTGGGCGTTTTATCTATTCATCAATTGCAGCGTTAGAACATCATCAGCAAAAAAAGCAAAATATGATGGAACAAAGCAGCGATCTTAAGACAAAATAACATCATTCCTGATAGTGTAATTTTGGCAAAAACTAAAGGTCATATAATGTTACAGCCAGCCTTTAAACCCGATAATACGAATGTTGCCAGCCAGCATTCGCAAAAGCTGGCTCTTGCTCGCCAGCATCTATTTTCTCTGTTAATTAACGATAAGCTATTCGTTGATACATTATTAGGACAGGCTGATGCACATGCAAAGATTAGCAATGATCTGCTACTCGAAAAAATTGAAGAAGTCCGCTCTTTACTAACCAGCCTGCATGCAGCAGATATCGCAGATATTCTGGAGGCACTGCCTTATGATGAGCGTCTTGCTTTATGGCGACTCATTGACAACAACCAGCGTGGTGAAGTTTTGGTGGAAGCTTCAATCCCTGTCTGGGATAACTTAATTAAAGATATGTCCGATCTGGCGCTGCTTAGAGCAATCGGTACACTGCATGTCGATGAACAGGCTTATATTGTCGAACACCTTCCCAGGGATACCACACACCGTCTGCTGACCTATCTGGAACCCAGCCAGCGCAACCGTATCCGGGAAGTATTACAATACCACAAAGACAGCATCGGCCAGATGATGGACTTTGAATTTGTAACTGTACGGGGCAATGTCACGCTCAGTACCGTTCAGCGTTTTCTGCGCTCCCGTGGATCTATTCCTGCAACAACGGATAAAATCTTTGTTATTGACCGTAAAAACCAGCTTCAGGGGGAACTTCCGCTCACTACCCTGCTAACCAGCGTCCCCGATAAATTAGTTGCTGAAGTGATGAACATAGATACCGTGACTTTTCTGCCGGAGCAAAAAGGTGAAGATGCAGCCAGCGCGTTCGAGCGTTATGACCTGATTTCTGCTGCAGTTGTGGATAATAATGGCCGTCTGATGGGGCGTCTGACTGTTGAAGATATCGTCGATACCTTAAGCGAAGAGACAGATACCAATATCCGGCGTATGGGTGGCCTGAGCCGTGAAGAAGATGTTTTCGCTCCGGTTGGACAGGCAGTAAAAACCCGCTGGGCATGGCTAGCCATTAATCTGTGTACTGCGTTCGTTGCTTCACGGGTAATCGGTCTGTTTGAGCATACAATTTCCCAGCTTGTTGCCCTTGCCACGCTGATGCCTATCGTGGCAGGTATCGGGGGAAATACCGGCAATCAGACCATCACAATGATCGTGCGGGCACTGGCACTTCATCAAATCCGAACAGGAAGTTTTCCTTATATTTTATTAAGGGAACTGGGTGTTGCCCTGATAAACGGTATTATTTGGGGGGGAATTATGGGGCTTGTCACTTATCTGCTCTATGATGACCCAGCCATGGGCGGAGTGATGACCATGGCAATGATACTCAACCTGCTGATGGCTGCCCTGATGGGCGTGCTGATCCCTTTTATTATGATGAGACTGGGCAGAGATCCTGCTATTGGCTCCAGTGTGATGATAACTGCGATTACTGATACCGGTGGTTTTTTTATCTTTTTAGGGCTGGCAACCCTGTTTTTGGTTTAATGCGTAAAAAACATCAACTGACTTAACCCGTATATAATGCGGGTTAATATTTATCATTTGAAAATATTTTGATGATTATGAAAAGACTTTTGATTGGCTGCTCATAATTTTATAATTGATGAAACTCAATAAACTACTCAATAGGCTTTTCAGTATAGTATTTTATTAATTCACTGTGCTCATTAACTATTTCCATTTTTCTGGGATCGTCTTTATATTTTTCCTTCAACTCATAAAATAATTCATTGGCTCTCTTACAATATATATTAATCTCATCTTCCAGTAATCGCTTTCTTTCATCAGACAAATCACTATCCCATTCACCTGCAAGATATTCGCAATATTCAGTTTTTTTCATATATTCTTGCAAATCTTTTGGCATATTATCTCTCAATGCCCATGAAACTCCATGTAGGCAGAAAAAAATCACACACGATATAATTATCTTTTCCATTTTATTGCTAATTTTCCATGCCCAATGCATTAGGAAAGCTCTCTCTGGGAGTCTCACGGTTGAAGATATTATTACTCTGGCACCTGATTTGTTTCATTGTCACGCTTAAACAACCTGTATAGGAGATTTAAGCGTGACAATGAAACGCCGATTGAATTTATCGGCGTTTTAGCAGTTATTACATTAACTCAACATCAATAGACTCTTTCGTCCCAGACACTATATCCGGATGTTCCTGCCATATGATGGCGACTGATGATATCTTTATATTTAACAGATACAATTTCTTCCGGCTGTGCTTCCGCATGGTTAATACTGTGCGGATAATTCGGTGATAACTCAATAATCGTCGCATCACGACACTCAATTGAGTAATAGAGTTCCTGAGAGCCTAATTGTGAGGTGCGATAAAAATCAAATTTCAGGTTCAAACTTTCATTATCCGAAATTGCCATCATTAATAACGGTGATGATTTATCCTGCGGCTTTACAAATACAATTGGACTATGGTTAACATTTTGTTCTCTGTGAATGGAATGATGAAGATTTAATACAAAAATTTCATCTTCATGACCTGCCTGATACTTATTGCCAATGGATTCAACTGAAGAGCAACCTTGTGAAATCAACCCTTGTTTGTTTCCTTGCAAGGTTAAATAGATCATATTCGCCATAATAACTTCCTGTTTTGTTAAGGTTTTAATAACTATCAATCGCTTCTAATATGGTCTGGAGTACTACATTTTTTCAGGGGTAATGTGATTAAAATCACGATCCCCTAAACCAAACTATATTTTCATTGTTGCTAATTCTAGCGACTCACTTTATCAGCGATCATGCGATATTATACCAACGAAAAACAAGATAGGATATGTGTATTATTTGATAATTCACTCAGTATTACTTCCGTTTTTATAAGTATCAACTATGCTATGAAAACTGATAACAAAATAAAATCTAACAGATTGTTATTTTTTATAGGTCTATCTGAATAGACATATCGTACTCATCAAGTATTTTTATTTTATGAATATCATCTTTGTATTTATTTTTTAGTTTATTATGTAAAATTTTTGCTTTTTTGCAATATTCCGCTGAACCTTCCTCTATTTCTTTTTTACGATCTTCAGGAAGAGAATTATCCCATTCATTCGAGAAGTGTTGACAAGTTTCTATACTATCTATGTATTCCTGAATATCTAGTGGGATTTCGCTTTCTGATGTAAATGAATAAGCAGAAAAAAGTGAAATTATAATACCTAATATTATTGATTTTTTCATATTTCCCATCTCCTTATGCTATGTTTATTGCTTTTAAATTTAACAATCATTCCTGATAAAAGATACTTTATCAGATATCACGTATGCTAATGGATGTTTTACATGCTCTTTCGCCCTCCATAGCTTCGATTTCCTCATAAAACGTTCTACGTTATCTCATTGACACAATTTCCATATTTTCTCCATGATTGGCAATTTCTCTCCAAGTACACTAATTAAATATATATTTACACTAATTTAGCATAAGATGCATACGTGGCTGATTACCGATGCAATATTAAGAGAATGTCGAATATATGAGCAATAAACGTCGTACCTACTTTTTTTGTTTTGCTGCGTTAGTCGTTGTCATCGCAGCAATTTTCTTTGCATGGAACCATTTCAAAACATCACAAAAGTCCGGCCCACAACAGAATTTAGCAACAGTACCACCCCGCCCTGTTCAGGCGGCTACCGCTAAAATAGAATCCGTGCCCCACTATCTGGTAGGGTTAGGAACGGTTCAGGCGGCAGATACTGTCAATGTCACCAGTCTGGTGAGCGGGCAATTAATTGCCCTGCATTTTATAGAAGGCCAACAGGTGAAAAAAGGGGATTTACTGGCAGAAATTGATCCCCGCCCTTATCAGGTCAGACTGGCAAAAGCACAAGGCCAATATGTTAAAGATCAGGCAATGCTGGCCAATGCTGAGCAGGATTTAACCCGCTATCAACAACTGGCAAAAAGTAAGTTAATTTCTCAACAGGATCTGGATAAACAGCACGCTTTAGTGCGTCAATATAAGGCCGCCCTCAAAAGTGATCAGGCAGAGATTGATGAACAAAAACTCCAATTAGCCTACAGCCGTATCACGGCCCCCATTTCAGGTCGTGTCGGTCTGAAACGGATAGATGTGGGTAACTACATCTCTTCTGGGGGAGAAAAACCGATTGTCGTCATTACGCGCGTTGATCCAATCGACGTGCTGTTTTCTCTGCCTGAAAACGATCTTAGTGCCATACTGAAGGCACAGAAAAATAATACGATACCTGCCGTCATTGCCCGGGATCGCAATAACCAGCTGCAATTAGCACAAGGCAAACTACTCAGTATCGATAACCAAATTGACGTTGCAACCGGCACCATAAAAATGAAAGCCAGATTTGATAATCAGGATAACACACTGTTTCCAAATCAATTTGTTAATATTCAAATCAAAGTCAATACGCTGGATAACGCCATCGTCATCCCTGATGCAGCATTGCAGATGAGTGGCAACGGTCACTTTGTCTGGCTGGTAGGTAAAGATAATAAGGTCAAAAAACATAAAATAACCATCGGGCTGCAAAATGATAATCTGGTTATTATCAACAGCGGTCTGTCCGTTGGTGATCGGGTAATAACAGACGGTATTGATCAGTTGACAGAAGGAGCCGCTGTTGAAATTGTTAAACCTCTGCAACCAAAATCAGATAACAGCAACGATAAATCTGCTCAGTCAAACGGTAAGGTGGAGAATAGTTAATGCTTTCTGATTCTCCGGTGACAGGGGGCGGCCCATCCCGCCTGTTTATACTGCGTCCGGTAGCAACGACGCTGTTTATGATTGCAATTTTGCTTGCTGGTATTCTTGGCTATCGGATGCTGCCGGTTTCTGCATTACCACAGGTGGATTATCCGACTATTCAGGTTGTTACACTCTATCCTGGCGCCAATCCTGACGTGATGACCTCCGCCATAACAGCCCCGCTGGAACGGAGATTCGGGCAAATATCCGGCCTGAAACAGATGTCATCACAAAGTTCTGGTGGAGCTTCTGTTATTACGCTGGTCTTCCAGCTTTCCCTGCCACTGGATGTTGCAGAGCAGGATGTGCAGGCTGCAATTAATTCAAGTATCAATCTGTTACCTAATGACCTGCCCTACCCTCCTATTTACAGTAAGGTGAATCCGGCTGATCCACCGATTTTAACTCTGGCCGTCACTTCTGATGCCCTGCCAATGACAGAAGTGCAGGATATGGTGGAAACCCGTGTTGCTCAGCGTATTTCTCAGGTCGGTGGTGTTGGCTTAGTCACACTGGCTGGCGGGCAGCGTCCTGCTGTCCGCGTGAAGTTAAATGCGCAGGCCATAGCCGCACAAGGGCTGGATAGCCATGCCATTAGTAATGCGATTGTCAGTGCGAATGTGAATTCACCAAAAGGCAGTTTTGATGGTCCAACGCGGTCGATTACTTTATCTGCTAACGATCAGATGAAATCCATTGATGATTACCGCAACTTAATCGTGACCTATAAAAATGGGGCTCCGGTTCGTCTGCGTGATGTTGCTACCATTGAGCGGGAAGCAGAAAATACGAAACTCGGTGCATGGGCAAATGAAAAACCCGCCATTGTTATTAATGTTCAGCGTCAGCCGGGCGCTAATGTTATTGAAACCACGGATAACATTCGTAGCGTGTTGCCAGAGCTGATAAGCAGCCTGCCTAAATCGGTTAAAGTTGACGTTCTGACGGATCGTACTGTCACGATCCGCGCTTCCGTTAAAGACGTTCAATTTGAATTATTGTTAGCGGTTGCTCTGGTTGTCATGGTGATTTACCTGTTTTTGCGTAATGCCACCGCGACCTTAATCCCAAGTATTGCCGTTCCGCTTTCACTTATCGGCACATTCGCAGTAATGTATTTCTGTGGTTTCTCCATCAATAACCTGACATTGATGGCACTGACCATTGCAACTGGCTTTGTTGTCGATGATGCTATCGTTGTCATCGAAAATATTTCCCGCTATATCGAACGGGGAGAAAAGCCTCTCGCCGCTGCCCTCAAAGGGGCGGGAGAAATCGGCTTCACCATTATCTCACTGACTTTTTCTCTGATTGCCGTTTTGATCCCGCTGTTATTTATGGGGGATATTGTAGGGCGTCTATTCCGGGAGTTTGCGATTACACTCGCGGTGGCAATTTTAATTTCAGCCGTTGTCTCACTCACCCTGACGCCAATGATGTGCGCACGAATGCTGAAAGCAGAATCAGACATTAAACATAATCGTTTTGAACAAGCCTGTGAGCACTTTTTTGAATGGATAATTGCGATATATAGCGTATGGCTGAAACGGGTTCTGAATCATCCCTGGCTGACACTCGGTGTCACACTTGGCACTCTGGCTCTGACTGCCCTGCTCTATGTCGTCATTCCAAAAGGATTTTTTCCGTCGCAGGATAATGGCTTAATTCAGGGTACACTGGAAGCACCACAGTCTATTTCTTTCAGTGCCATGGCAGATAAACAGCATCAGGTAAGCGAATTACTGCTACAAGATCCGTCTGTGGAAAATGTGACTACATTCATCGGCGTTGATGGCAGTAACCCTACGCTGAACAACGGACGTCTGCAAATTACGTTAAAACCTTTCGACCAGCGCCATGACAGAATTGAGAATATTATCCCGCGCCTACAGGCCCGGATAGCCAAAGTACCTGATATCACCTTATATCTGCAACCAATTCAGGATCTGACTATTGATACCCAGCTTTCCCGCACGCAATATCAATTTACGCTACAGGCGACTTCTCTTGATGAACTGAACATCTGGGTACCTAAATTACAGGAAGCACTGAAAAAGCGTCCTGAACTGGTCGATATCAGTAGTGATTTGCAAAACAGGGGATTAGTCGCTCATATCAATGTAAATCGTGATATGGCCAGCAGATTAGGTATTACGATTGCTGCTATTGATAACACGCTATATAACGCCTTTGGTCAGAGGATGATCTCAACCATTTATACGCAGTCAAATCAATATCGGGTTGTACTCGCTCAGGATACGACACACTCTCCCGGCATTGATGCGCTCAATGATGTCCGGCTTTTAAGTGCAGATGGTAATATCGTACCTCTGACTGCTATCGCAACGATTGAACAGCGGCTGGGATATTTATCCATTAATCACCTGCAACAATTTCCTGCAACTACCTTCTCATTCAATGTGGCACAGGACACCTCTCTGGAAGCAGCCGTTAATGCCGTGAAGGAAACAGAACATGCCATTAACATGCCTAAAGATATCAATACACAATTTCAGGGAGCAACTCTGGCATTCCAGAATGCCCTGAGTAATACTTTATTGCTGATACTGGCTGCTGTTGTTGCCATGTACATTGTGCTCGGAATACTGTACGAAAGTTTTATTCATCCAGTAACTATCCTATCAACACTACCCACTGCGGGGGTCGGCGCATTACTGGCATTAATGCTGGGAGGCTATGAGCTGGATATCATCGCCATCATCGGGATTATTTTGCTGATCGGTATTGTGAAGAAGAACGCCATTATGATGATTGACTTTGCGCTGGCAGCAGAACGCGAGAAAGGTATGTCGCCCTACGATGCTATTTTTCAGGCCTGTCTCCTGCGTTTCAGACCGATTCTGATGACAACAATGGCAGCACTGTTAGGCGCATTACCCTTGATGCTTAGTACCGGCATCGGTGCTGAGCTGCGCCGCCCATTAGGTGTCAGCATGGTAGGCGGTTTGATTATGAGCCAGATTCTGACGCTGTTTACGACTCCGGTCATTTATCTGCTATTTGACAGACTGGCGCACTATTACAGAAATAGGCAAGGTAGAAATAAACAAAGCAGATATCAGGATGACAATCAAACAACATTAGCGCGTTCTTCTACTGATCATCAGGAGCCGTTGTGAAATTTTTCGCCTTATTTATCAAGCGGCCTGTTGCAACCACATTATTGAGTGTGGCTATCACACTGTGTGGGGCATTCAGTTTTATTCTGTTGCCAGTATCCCCTCTGCCACAAATCGACGTTCCGGTGATTGGTGTTTCAGCTTATATGCCCGGCGCCTCACCGGAAACAATGGCTTCCTCTGTCGCAACCCCACTAGAGCGATCACTCGGCAGAATTGCGGGTGTTAAAGAAATGAGCTCCTCCAGCTCATTAGGCTATACCTTCATTTATCTGCAATTTGAACTGAACCGGGATATCAATGGGGCTGCCCGGGATGTACAGGCTGCGATTAATGCTGCGGAAAGCCTTTTGCCTTCAGGGATGCCAAGCCGCCCAACCTACCGCAAGGCAAACCCCTCCTCTGCTCCCATTATGATCCTAACGCTCACGTCAGACAGTTATAGTGGTGGGCAGTTATATGATATCGCCTCGACACGTCTTGCCCAGAAAATCTCACAGATAGAAGGTGTCGGTCAGGTCA
The DNA here is from genome assembly GCF_963894935.1 of Xenorhabdus sp. PB61.4. Taxonomy (NCBI): domain Bacteria; kingdom Pseudomonadati; phylum Pseudomonadota; class Gammaproteobacteria; order Enterobacterales; family Morganellaceae; genus Xenorhabdus; species Xenorhabdus sp. PB61.4. The sequence continues at coordinate 16,465 of NZ_CAWQJR010000159.1, read as the reverse complement.
GCGTTTCTGGCAGTTCATTGCCTGCAATAAGGGTTGAACTCAATCCCAACGCCCTGTTCAGTAAGGGGATCTCACTGGATGACGTCCGCACTGCGGTCAATAATGCCAATGTCAGAAATCCGACGGGACATGTTGAGACAAGTGAGTACAACTGGCAAATACAAACTAACGATGAAATTAAAAAAGCGGATGACTACGCTTCTATTATTGTCGATTATCGTGACGGCTCACCTGTTCGCTTAAAAGATCTCGCAACAGTCAAAGAGTCTGTAGAAGATATCCGCGCCTCAGGTATGTCCGGTAATAAACCGGCTATTGCCCTGATTATCCGGGGGGAACAAAATGCGAATATCATTGAAACCATCAATAAAATTCGTGCAGAACTCCCTACTCTACGAACCTCAATACCCGCCAATATTAAACTTACTGTTGTACAGGATCGCTCTCCCACTATCAGGGCTTCCCTGTATGAAGTGGAACGAGCGCTTGCCCTTGCCGTTGCGCTCGTTATTCTGGTTGTTTTTCTGTTCCTGCGCTCAGGGCGTGCCACTCTTATTCCAGCAATTGCCGTTCCGGTTTCACTGATTGGCACATTTACTGCGATGTATTTATGTGGTTTCAGCCTGAATAACCTTTCACTCATGGCTCTGACCATCGCGACGGGTTTTGTTGTGGATGATGCCATTGTTGTGCTGGAAAATATCTCCCGTCATCTGGAAGCCGGGATGAAACCTGCACAAGCCGCGCTTAAAGGTGTAAGAGAAGTGGGTTTTACCGTTCTTGCCATGAGCCTGTCTCTCGTAGCGGTTTTTATTCCCCTTCAGTTAATAGATGAAATGCTCGGCAGGCTGTTCCTTGATTTTTCGGTGACACTTGCAACAGCGATAGGCATTTCTTTGTTCGTGTCACTCACCTTAACTCCTATGATGTGTGCACACCTGCTAAAATCTTCGCCTGAAAAATCACTGAAGAAAACCCGCGGATTCGGTAAAGTTTTTCTCAGGTTCCAGCAATATTATGGCCGCTCATTAAACTGGATTCTTAACCACACCCGCTGGGTTTTATTGATGCTGATCGGTATTATCGTCCTGAATGGCTGGCTCTATATTAATATCCCGAAAACCTTTTTTCCCAGACAGGATACGGGTCAATTACTGGGTTTTGTCGTTGCTGATCAAAGTATTTCTTTTCAGGCCATGCAAAAGAAGATGGAACATTTTATGCAAGTCATTAATGCTGACCCGACTGTTGAAAATGTGACAGGCTTTACCGGTGGCGACAGCATGAATGTCGGCTTTATGTTTATGTCATTAAAGCCTGTGAGTGAACGCAAAGAAAGTATTGATAAAGTCATACAACGTTTACAGGATAAGTTGTCCCACGAGCCGGGGGCTTCACTGTATCTGATCCCTGTGCAGGATCTCAGATCAGGTGGTGGCGGCGGTGGTAATGCCAAATCTATTTATCAATTTAATTTACTGTCGGACGATTCTGAAGCGCTTCGTAAATGGACACCTATTATCCAAAAGTCATTGAAAACGTTACCCCAACTGACGGGCGTTAATTCTGATGATGACGATAAAGGTTCTGAACTGGCAATTACCTATGATCGTGATCTTATGGCCCGTCTTGGTATCAGCGTTGCTCAGGCGAATAGCCTGCTTGGAAACGCTTTCGGGCAGCAACCGATTTCAACGATTTATCAGCCTCTCAATCAATATAAAGTGGTGATGGAAGTTGCTCCTGAATATAACCAGTATATCAGCGCACTGGAGAAAATCTTTGTCATCAATAAGGAAGGAAAACGTATTCCGCTCTCTTATTTTGCCAGCTGGCGGCCAGCCAATGCACCATTAGATATTTATCATCAGGGGCTTTCGGCCGCTTCTACGATCTCTTTCGATATTGCGGAAGGCTATACGATGTCTGACGCTGTGAGTGCGATAGAAAGAACAATGACTGAACTCAGCGTTCCATCCGCTGTTCGTAGCTCTTTTGGCGGTACTGTGCAAGATTTTCAGGAAAGTCAGCGTTCACAGTTATTGGTGATCCTTGCGGCTATCATCACTGTTTATCTGGTTCTCGGGGTATTGTATGAAAGTTATATTCACCCACTGACAATTCTTTCTACCCTTCCGTCTGCCGGAATCGGCGCTTTACTGGCACTGGAACTCTTCAATACGCCATTTAGCCTGATTGCCATGATTGGCATTATGCTGCTGATTGGTATCGTGAAGAAAAATGCCATTATTATGGTGGATTTTGCTCTTGAAGCTCAACGTAACGGGCAACTCAGTGCACGGGAAGCAATATTTCAGGCCAGCTTATTAAGGTTCAGGCCGATCATGATGACGACCCTTTCTGCTTTATTCGGTGCCTTACCTTTGGTTCTGAGTAATGGTGCTGGCGCTGAGTTACGTCATCCTCTGGGTATCACGATTGTTGGTGGGCTGGTTATGAGCCAAATTCTTACGTTATATACCACCCCTGTCGTTTATCTGTCTTTTGACAGACTGCGTGAGAAGTGGCAACAACGCCGTTTAGCAAAATTTCAGAGAATAAAATCGTTGTGAAATTGCGGATAAAAGCCGGGATCAGCGGCAAACTGTTTCTGGCCATTTTTGCTACCTGTATGCTGGTATTAGTGACAATGCACTGGGGCATTCGCCTCAGTTTCCAGTATGGATTCATCGGTTATATTCAACAAAACAGCCAGCTACGTGCCAGAATGCTGGCCGAAGCATTAACAGAACAATATCAGCAATATGGTAACTGGGATTTCCTGACTCAAAATGATCGGGCCATCTTTAAAATTATCCAAAATATCGAACAGAACAGTGATAATCGGCAAGAACTGTCTCCCCGCGCTTGGCGCTCCCAGTTCTGGGTGGTTGACAGCCATATGCACCGGTTAGTGGGTCATTCTGGTAATATGTCGGAAGAAACTTACCGCGTTCCGGTAAATTACCAGAATAAAGTAGTCGGTTGGGTTATTGTCAGTACTTCGGACAAAATTACCCGTCAGGCTGATATCCGTTTTGCTCAGCAACAACAGCTAACCAGTTGGATTATCGCTGGCTTCTCTACGATGCTGGCCCTGATTGCAACTTTCGTTTTATCCCGCATTTTCTTGAAGCCCGTGAAGCGGCTGGTGGAAGGCACTCATAAACTGGCTTCCGGTGATTTCAGCGTGCGTGTTGCCTCATCCGATCAGGATGAAATAGGGCAATTAGCATCAGATTTTAATCACCTTGCCTGTACGCTGGAAAAGAATGAACAAATGCGCCGGGATTATATGGCAGATATCTCCCATGAATTGCGCACTCCACTCTCTATTCTGCGTGGTGAGCTGGAAGCCTTACAGGATGGTGTCCGTCAGCCGACAGCGGAAACTATCCAGTCGCTACTGACAGAAGTTACCATTCTGACAAAATTAGTGGATGATTTACATTTGCTATCCCTGACGGATCGCGGTTCCCTGACTTATCGAAAAGAACAGGTTAATGTCAATGAGCTCCTGCAAATCGCTGCCGCTGCCTATCGTGGACGTTTTGCCGATAAACAAATTTCACTGGAGTTATATTTACCGCAAAACACAATAGTATTTGCTGACCCTAAGCGATTAGCTCAGCTATTCCATAATTTGCTGGAAAATAGCCTGCGCTATACTTCTGATCACGGAACAGTGCTTATCCACGGATATGTGAGCCAGCAGAAATGGATATTAAACTGGCAGGATAGTGCTCCCGGTCTTACTGCTGAACAATGTCAGCGTATTTTTGAACGTTTCTACCGTTGCGAATCTTCCCGCAATCGAGCCAGTGGCGGCTCTGGTTTAGGTTTGGCAATCTGCTACAACATTATTGAAGCGCACAATGGTCTTATTTACGCTGAAATATCACCTTTAGGTGGTATTCAGATTCACATAGAATTACCCTTGTTCAAATTTCCTGAACAGAAGACGCCAAATAAGATATTGAAATAATGAGTGCACAATATACCGTTCTGATCGTTGAAGATGAACCTAAACTGGGACAGTTACTGGTTGATTATCTACAAACTGCCAATTATCAAACACAATGGTTGGTGCGCGGTGATGAGGTGGTTGCTCATGTCCAGCAACGCCAGCCTGATATTATTCTGCTCGACCTGATGTTACCCGGCCTCGACGGGTTATCTGTCTGTCGGGAAATCCGCAAATTTTCAGATATCCCCATTGTGATGATGACGGCTAAAACTGAAGAAATTGATCGCCTGCTGGGGCTGGAAATTGGTGCAGATGATTATGTCTGTAAGCCTTATAGTCCACGCGAAGTCATTGCCAGAGTGAAAACTATTTTACGCCGCTGCTATCGTCCGCAGGATATCGTCAGCGAACAGGGAGCTCTGACGATTGATGAAAACCATTTTCAGGCTCGCTACCTTGAACGAGTGCTGGATCTGACTCCGGTTGAATTCCGGTTACTTAAAATCATATCCAGTCAGCCGGGGCGTGTTTTTTCCCGTGATCAACTGTTGAATAACCTCTATAACGATCATCGTATTGTGAATGATCGAACAATTGATAGCCATATAAAGAATTTACGCAGAAAGTTAGAGCAGCTGGATGAAGATAAATCTTTCATTCGCTCAATTTACGGGTTGGGATATCGCTGGGAAGCAGAAATTTGCCGTCTGATGTAAGTTACCTACTGTTATTAAAAAAATTCACCTGCATAAATTTCAGGCTAAACTTAATCTGATAATTACCCAATCAGGAGAATTTCTTATGGCTATTGGTCACTATGATCTTAAGAAAGCGAAGAACGGGCAATTTTACTTCAATCTGGTAGCAGCAAACGGTGACATTATTCTCAGCAGTGAGATGTACACCACTAAGGCTGCCGCCAATAAAGGTATTCACTCGGTACAAGTCAACTCTCCCGACAAAGCCCGTCATGAAGTGAGGAAAAATAAATCTGGCAAAACATATTTTGTCCTGAAAGCCAGAAATCACCAGATTATTGGTATTAGTGAATCTTATGGTGATGAAACAACTATGAAAAAAGGAATGCAGTCTGTTATGAAAACCGGGGTAACAGATAAAATACGGGACTTGACCAAAGGTAGTTAGTTGTAGCTCGTTAACAGCGCCGCATCCGCGGCGCGTTTTTGTCAGCATCCCCATTCTCCGTATCTGTTTCCTCCATATCTATGATATGTACCTTGCAAGACTATCTTGAAAGATAAAAGGTATAAGCGCTAAAATCCCCTCTTTAACCTTACCCTTAGTAATGATATAGGGTGAGGTCTGATTTGAACTCAGACTGAGAACGCTAATAATATGTTTACTCCAGAATTACTTTCTCCCGCCGGCTCCCTGAAAAATATGCGCTATGCCTTTGCTTATGGCGCAGATGCTATCTATGCCGGGCAGCCCCGTTACAGCCTGCGTGTTCGTAACAACGAATTTAACCATGAAACACTGGCTCAGGGGATTAAAGAAGCCCATGAATTAGGCAAACGTTTTTATGTCGTTGTCAATATTGCCCCACACAATGCAAAACTGAAAACCTTTATCCGCGACTTGAAGCCTGTGGTTGAAATGGGGCCAGATGCGCTAATTATGTCCGATCCCGGTTTAATTATGATGGTAAGAGAAGCCTTTCCCGAAATGGATATCCACCTTTCTGTACAGGCAAACGCAGTTAACTGGGCAACGGTAAAATTCTGGAAACAAATGGGCTTAACGCGGGTTATTCTCTCCCGCGAACTTTCACTGGAAGAAATTGCAGAAATCCGCCAGCAGGTGCCTGAAATGGAGCTGGAAGTTTTCGTACATGGCGCACTGTGTATGGCTTATTCAGGCCGCTGTTTACTATCGGGCTATATCAATAAACGCGATCCTAATCAGGGAACCTGCACGAATGCCTGCCGCTGGGAATACAATGTTCAGGAAGGCAAAGAAGATGATACAGGCAATATCGTTCATACCCATGATCCTATTCCGGTTAAAAATATTGAGCCGACACTAGGACAGGGTACTCCGACGGATAAGGTATTCATGATAGAAGAATCCAAACGTCCGGGTGAATATATGAGCGCATTCGAAGATGAACATGGCACTTATATCATGAACTCCAAAGATTTGCGGGCAGTGGAGCATGTAGATCGGCTGACTGGCATGGGCGTACATTCGTTGAAAATAGAAGGACGCACTAAATCTTTCTACTATTGTGCCCGTACAGCTCAGGTATACCGCCGTGCCATCGATGATGCCGTTGCTGGTAAACCGTTTGATCCAACACTAATGAGCACTCTGGAAGGATTAGCTCATCGTGGTTATACCGAAGGCTTTTTGCGTCGCCATACTCACGATGCCTATCAAACCTATGAATATGGTTATTCAGTATCAGAGACGCAACAATTTGTCGGAGAATTTACCGGCAATCGGATCAACGGGCTGGCTGAAGTAGCAGTAAAAAATAAATTCCTCGTTGGTGACAATCTTGAAATTATGACGCCAGCAGGCAATATCAACTTTGTACTGGCATCAATGACAAACAAAAAAAATCAGGCTGTTGAAGTTGCTCCGGGTGACGGTCATATTGTTTACTTGCCTGTTCCTGAAGAAATTGAACTGAATTACGCGCTGCTGATCCGTAATCTGAAAGCGGGTAATACCCGAGCACCACATACAAATACAGTTCCTAAAAAATAATTCAGTATGAATTTTACAGAAATAGTTCCATTTTTTTAGAAACAGATCACATCAATACTATTTTATTTCTCGTATCATCCATTCTGAAAAATGAAGAACTAAAAAAGTTTCACTGTAAGACTAGGAACCACCTCCTTGGCTAGCTCAATCTCCCTTGGGCTAGCCTTTTCTTTTCCTGAAAATTTTAAAATTCGAAAAATAATCAGTAATATCAGCAAGAAAAAATCATTAACTGAATTACTAGTTATTGAGTTTATTCAGTCAATAATAATTATCTCACTACCCATTACAAAATTAATTGTAAATAAAAAAATCGGTTTGAATAAATATTGCTCATATTTATTCAACATACTGAAGGAATTTTTAGAAAAACACCTTGAGATAGTTATTTCCAACAGAGTCGATTGATATTATCTCACTATACACATGCATGACAGGAGTGAAATAATTAAATTTTAATAAACATAACATTAACTATGAAAAATAGTCTCAACTGAAGCGATCCACTACATCTTCCCTTCCTGCTCACCTTGTACTCCGTGCAAATATAAACAACAATCAGTAGCGCCTTTTGCAAACTGGAGTTAAACATGACTGATATCGTGAAGTTGTTAGGAAAAGACGCAGAAAGTTTATTGCAGCATCAATGTTCCACTATTCCACGTGAAAATCTCTACATTCCGGGTGCAGATTTTGTTGATCGTGTAATGATCGAAAATAATCGGCCAAACGCGGTATTGCGCTCAATGCAAACTTTATTTAATCATGGGCGTCTGGCAGGAACGGGTTATCTTTCGATTCTGCCGGTTGATCAGGGCGTTGAACATTCAGCCAGTGCCTCTTTTGCAGCAAACCCGCTCTATTTTGACCCCAAAAATATTGTTGAATTAGCGATTGAAGCAGGATGTAATTGTGTTGCTTCGACTTATGGTGTTCTGGCATCGGTTTCCCGCCGCTATGCCCATAAAATTCCGTTTCTGGTGAAACTGAATCACAATGAAACTCTGACCTACCCCGCCGAATATGATCAGACTTTATATGCCAGCGTTGAACAGGCATTTAACATGGGTGCAGTTGCAGTTGGTGCGACGATTTATTATGGCTCTCATGAGTCACGCCGCCAGATAGAAGAAATTTCTGCTGCTTTCGAACGTGCCCATGAATTAGGAATGGTCACAGTGCTGTGGGCATATTTACGTAATTCTGCCTTCAAAAAAGATGGTGTTGATTACCATACAAGTGCCGATTTAACCGGTCAGGCAAACCATCTGGCAGCCACTATCGGTGCGGATATCGTTAAGCAAAAAATGGCGGAAACTAATGGCGGTTACACTGCAATTGGTTTCGGGCACACAGATAAACGTGTCTATACTGAATTAACAACAGAACACCCTATCGATTTAGTTCGCTATCAGTTGGCTAACTGTTACATGGGACGTGCCGGCCTAATCAATTCTGGCGGAGCTTCAGGTGCCAATGATTTGAATGATTCAGTCCGTACAGCGGTCATCAATAAACGCGCTGGAGGCATGGGGTTGATTCTTGGGCGTAAGGCATTTAAGAAGTCAATGAAAGAAGGCGTTGCCCTGATCCACTCAGTACAGGACGTCTATCTTGACAAAAGCGTCACTATAGCCTGATAAAATCAGGCTAATTTATTGAATAATAATCAAATTATATATGGGGATATATCTATCCCCATTTTTACGGTCAGTAACTACCACCATTGATGGAAATGATGTACCGGCCCTATCCCTTTCCCCACGTCTAATTTATCTGCCTGCACTAAGGCATTCTGTAAATAAGCTTTTGCAACTGGCACTGTGCTCTGCCAATCTTCATAACGTGGTCGTAATGCAGCAAGAGCCGCCGACAAAGTACAACCCGTGCCATGTGTATTGTGGGTATTAACTCTGGAAGCAGTAAAACGCCATTCTCCTTCAGGCGTAAACAACCAGTCAGGACTTTCTCCGTCGGTTAGATGCCCCCCTTTCAACAAAACTGCCTGACAACCCATTGATAATAATTTTCGCCCTTGTTGCAACATTTCATCTTCTGTTTCCGCAGAAGAACATTTCAATAGCGCTGCCGCTTCAGGTAAGTTGGGAGTAATTAAGGAAACAACAGGTAGTAATAACTCTGTCATGGCTGTAGTCGCCTCTTCTGACAGTAACGGATCCCCACTCTTTGCCAGCATCACTGTATCCAGCACAGTATAAGGAACTGGGTAACGATGCAGCATTTCCGTGACAACTTTCACATTAGCAACATTCGATAACATGCCAATCTTAATACTATCTATCCTGACATCTGAAAGCACGGACTCAAGTTGAGTAGCAAGGAAACTGGGTTCAATATCGTAAATTGCTTGCACTCCGGTGGTATTTTGCGCAACAAGGGCAGTAATTACGGTTGTGCCATAAACGCCAAGTGCAGAAAAGGTTTTCAAATCGGCTTGAATGCCGGCACCACCGCTAGGATCAGTTCCTGCAATGGTCAATGAATGAATTGACATGATGATTCCTGCGACCAGCTCAGGAAAAGCGGCAATCAGAATACCCACTATCTTTTAAGTTGCCTTTTTAAGATCTGTCGGATATGGGATATACCGAGACTTCCCTACGCTGGCATTATCCAGATCAGGTAATACGGGTACTTCTCAGTTCATTTAAGAACGCCCCGAGCCAAAATAAAAATCACTCTATTAGTATCCCAATAGAGTGATATTTGCAATATGTTATCGTCAAATAATGAAACAGATTAACGATATATATTCAGCTGGCCATGAAAATACCAGCAAAAATAAATTTATTACTTTTAATTACTTTTTATTACTATAAAGTTGTAACGTTTGCAGCAGCTGGACCTTTAGGACCATCCTGAATTTCAAACTCAACTTGTTGGCCTTCAGACAATGTTTTAAATCCATCTTTCATAATTGCAGAAAAATGTACAAATACATCTTTGCTGCCATCAGCTGGAGTAATAAAACCAAAACCTTTAGACTCGTTGAACCACTTCACAGTACCAGTGATTTTTGCCATTTCAAAAATTTCCTTTGAATCACTTTATTAGCCGATTGGCATTAAAAAGAAACGAACCCGTATTCATTGTTGCTATTCATTAACAGAAACAGTACTTCGTTTACCCATGTGTTTTATCACATACTCTTTATATAATCGCAAGCCATTTTTTTCAGTGGCACGAGCTAAAGCACATATTTCAAATTATTAATATCTGCTTTTTATTTAACGTCAAACAGAAGTATTTATATTACATAACACCATGAATTAACAAAGAAATAGAATTTTAACCCTAGGAAAGTATTTTGATTTTTTGATATATAATTCTGTTTATCACACTTATTAAGCGATACGGCAGAGAGTTATAACTTTTAAACTTTATTGAGGAAGCAATAAAAGAATGGAGTATATTTGTTAACACCTGAGAGTTTAATATGACTGCTCCAAATTCGGCTGGTTTATATTTTGTATATCCTTTATTAAATATTGTTCAGTTGAATTCCATCTTATTCAATTTATAGACGCCCTTTATTATCTAAATATGTCAGAAGCTGACATCATGTTTATAGCCTAGGAAGAGCTGAGCTTTAAGCAGCCTATTACACGAATATTAGTCCAGTGCAAACATCTTATGGAGAAAAATGGATAACATTCATTTTATATGCAATTTTTTGTAGTTTAAATTCTCACATAGTTTTCTCACGTAATAAAATTTTGTTATCAGGGATTAATAAAATTAGATTCATCATAAAAAAATCAGCCGGGCATTATGCCCGGCTGATAAAATGTACTCATTTTAAAACTATCAAGTTATGTCTTTACTTTATTGGATCTGGAAAATAAATAACCAACCCACAATGCTCCAATCCAGAATGGCATGAGGATAACAGATATACGTATACCAGGTATCGTCAGGATGATAATAAGAATACAAGCCAGAAATATCAGACACAGGAAATTACCAAATGGATACCAGAATGCTCTGAAACTTGTCTTAACCCCTTCGGCATTCTTTGCAGCCCGAAATTTCAGGTGTGACACACAAATCATAATCCAATTAATGACTAAGGTTGTCACTACCAATGCCATCAAAAGCTCAAATGCCTTACCCGGCATAACATAGTTAATTAATACACCTATTGATGTTGCCAACGCTGACAATGCAATTGATAAAACCGGAACACCGCGCTTATTCACTTTGGTCAGAATACGTGGTGCATTACCCTGCTTAGCCAAGCCGTACAGCATTCGGCTGTTACAATAAACGCCGCTGTTATAAACCGACAACGCTGCAGTCAAAACAACAATATTCAAGGCATTAGCAACCCAAAAGCTATCCAGGTTATGGAAAATCAGAACAAATGGACTTCCCCCCTCAACAACTTTTATCCACGGGTAAAGAGACAATAGAATGAACAACGAACCGATATAAAACAGTAAAATACGGTACACAACCTGATTAGTTGCCTTCGGGATATTTTTTTCTGGATTTTCAGCTTCTGCCGCCGTAATTCCTACAGTTTCCAATCCGCCGAATGAAAACATAATTACAGCCATTGCTGTGATCAGACCCGCAGCACCATTAGGCATGAAACCGCCATACTGCCATAAATTACTTACGCTGGCCTGTGGCCCTCCTGTTCCACTAATGAGCAAGTAAGAACCGAAGAGGATCATGCCGATAATGGCTCCGACTTTAATCATAGAGAACCAGAATTCTGCCTCACCATAGAGCCGGACATTAATTAAATTGACAGAGTTAATCACCACAAAAAATATTGCTGCTGAAACCCACGTTGGGATCTCAGGCCACCAGTATTGAATATACATACCGACAGCTGTGAGCTCCGCCATTCCAACCAGTATAAACATAACCCAGTAATTCCAACCGGATAGAAAACCGGCAAAATTACCCCAATATTTATAAGCAAAGTGGCTAAAAGAACCTGCTACTGGCTCTGCAACAACCATTTCCCCCAACTGGCGCATTATCAGGAATGCGATAAAACCACTAATGGCATACCCCAGAAGCACTGAAGGCCCGGCCATTTTTATCGTTTGGGCAATTCCCAAAAATAACCCTGTTCCTACTGAGCCACCGAGTGCAATAAGCTGAATATGCCTGTTCTTTAAACCACGCTTAAGCGTCGACTGTTGTATATGCCCCGTCATCTAGTCCTCTTATTTCGATAATTATATCCGTCGTCTTTCAGGCCATTTCTGTGTTGGCTTAGCTCACTTACCGCTACGATTCAGCCCGAAATCCATTGGGTATAGAACCTGTTTAAACTATTTTATTTGTCGTTTTGGACCTGAACTGGCCGAAGAAACCTTAGATTTCTTCAATTTTTGCGCGATCTATCATACCCAAACTGCCCTGACACTATTGCTATCGTGTCAGACTCTAATTTTGACCCAATATTTAGTTTACTCATTCAAATCAGATGAATATTAAAACATCATTCACAAAGAATAAATACCGGAAATGCATACTAATTCACTCTTCGTCCCCTTGTGATTGTAATGCATATTCAGGCCCGGTAAGAGTAAAATTAACTCTCGATTGTCGATTATGTATAAAACTAAAATCTTGAAAAGAAGTTGTGTATACTTCCCATCACCTTTAACCAATTTATAATTGTAATGCCACAGGATAATCACTTAGCACTTGTATGCGCACTGAGTAAATGGATAGAAAACCACCTTGGTCGTGTCATCCATCTTGAAGAACTTGCTGCTTACTCTGGCTATTCGCTTTGGCACATGCAGAAAATATTCAAGGAAGTCACTGGGATCTCACTGGGTAAATACATACGTCAACGTCGTCTGGCTGGTGCTGTACATCTTCTGAAGAACAGTTCCCAACCCATTTTTGATATTGCGCTGGATTTTGGCTTCGGCTCTCAATCCCACTTTACTTATATGTTCCGTAAAGAATATGGCATTACACCTTACGATTTTCGTCAAAGTACAGATATAGAGCTTGAAGTTAAACTTCCATTACATCTGTCTTACAATTGCTAATCATAAGATAAGTTATGCGGCCAGACATCAATATCAGGCCGCTACCTTACTAACTTCTCAACCATCATCCTTAGTGCTACAACGAGATTAGTTTTCATTTAATTTATACTTTTCAACTAAGGCTAATGCTATCGCTTCCGTTTCTGCATCGGGATAACCCTGAATATTTGCTGGACGAAAATGCATCTGAAATGCCCGGATCGTTTTATGCGTATGCACATCCAGATAGCCTGTCTGCGGAATAGAATACCCATAAACAGCCAGTGCTTTTTGTATTTTGATAACGGGAACAGGCGTATCTGGCGCTCTGTCAGCTAAATATTTACTGACCGTGGCAGCATCAGGCCAGGCCCCGATCCCTTCTTCATAAAGAGTATGCCATGGAAAAACAGGCCCGGGATCTTCTTTCCGAAGTGGAGCAATATCACTATGGCCAACCACATTCACAGCTTCAATTTTATGCCTACGGATAATATCTTTTGCCAGTCGGATCAAAGCATCTATTTGTGTTGGATGATATTCACACCACTCTTTTTTAAAAAAGTATTTTTTAAATCCACAATTAACTATTTCTATGCCGATAGAATAATTATTTAAATTTTTATACCCCCTCCATTCACTTCTGCCGGCATGCCAGGCTTTTTCTCCCTCAGAAGATAATTGAAAAATAATCGGTTCATTATTTTTATATTTGGGATGAGCGGGAATCAAATACTGGACGCTGACATTACCGCCAGTCAGAGCCCGTAAGGAACGTTTCTCATTCAAGGCCGTGTAATGTACGACCAGAAACTTAACTGATTCAATATTCTGTTTTGTCGAATACGAATAAGAATGATCAATAAGATAATCATTCCTTTCTTCCAATGGGGATTGCCGACTACAACCAATCAATAGCGTAATAAGCATACCTACTAAGATTTTTCTCATCATATTTATACAATAACAGAAGAAAAATTGAATAATGTCACTATATAGTAGATGAAACTAGAATAGATGCTGTCTTTTTATCGGCCGGAATGCTATGCGTTATACCGTTTTTACAATAACATAAAAGCCGGACTTCCATTAAATCTGGAATATCCGGCTAATATGTCTATTCATTTTATTTTACTAATAATGAATATTGGTCTTAATTTCAGCTATTACACTTTTGATTCTTCTGAGCCGGCTCATTATCCCAAATGCCTTCTTCAATCTGCTTTTGGAGCTCCGGATACATATTAATATCAAATGTTGGTAACTTCCCTGCTTGTCTCTGCTGGTTATAGTCTTTAGCCAATTTCAGCGCAATGCCTGATAACAAGAAAATAGCTATCAGGTTCACAATAGCCATACAGGCCATGGATACGTTTGCCATATTCCAGACTAAAGGCACTTCCGCCATTGTACCGAACATCACCATGGCTAATGCTGCAATACGTAAAATGAATAAACCTGCAGTATGGTTACGTTCGAGGAATATCATATTACTTTCAGCATAAGCGTAGTTAGCAATAATTGATGTAAAGGCAAAGAAGAAAATTGCAATAGCAACGAAAGTTGTTCCCCAATGACCAACTGCGGAGGATAACGCACGTTGCGTCAATTCAATGCCATTGATGGCAGTAACATTCTCATTAAGGATGCCTGAAGAAAGAATAATAACTGCTGTAGCACTACAGATAACGATCGTATCCATAAATACCCCCAACATCTGCACATACCCCTGAGAGGCCGGATGTGGCGGATATGGAGAAGCAGAAGCCGCTGCGTTTGGTGCAGAACCCATTCCTGCTTCATTCGAGAACAAACCACGCTGAACGCCCTGAAGCATTGCCTGGGAAATACCATAACCCAATGCTCCTGCCGCAGCTTCCTGAAAACCAAAAGCACTCTTAAAGATTAATGCAAATACTTCCGGAATACGTTCAATATTGTGGCCTACAACCCAGAATGCCAGAATTAAATATGCACCCGCCATAAATGGGACAACTAATTCAGCAACCCGCGCAATTGAACGCAAACCGCCAAAAATAATCACACCACTAATAATGACTAATGCAATACCGACATATAATGGATTGATATCGAAGGCAAAAGAAGCTGCTTGTGCAATTGAGTTTGCCTGAACGGCATTAAATACAAGACCAAACGCGATAATAAGGAAGAATGAAAACAATACACCCATCCACCGCTTCTTCAACCCTTTCTCCATGTAGTAGGCTGGGCCACCACGATAATTTCCCTGATCGTCTTTCGTCTTGTACAACTGAGCAAGCGTGCTTTCCACAAAGGAAGTTGCCATACCAATAAATGCAACAACCCACATCCAGAAAATAGCCCCAGGGCCACCAGCAGTCAGTGCAATCGCAACTCCGGCAAGATTCCCGGTCCCTACGCGCGCCGCAAGGCTGGTACATAAAGCCTGAAAAGATGAGATGCCGGATTTATCTGATTTCTTGCTGTGTTTCAGGACTGAAAACATGTGGCCAAAATGGCGAAGTTGTATAAAACCAAATCGTATAGTGAAGTAAAGGCCAACCCCAAGAAGCAAGTATATTAATACGTAGTCCCAAAGAATGTTGTTAATGAAGTTAATCAGATCCGTCAAGATATTTTCCCCTTACTATTAGCAAACATTAGCTGACCATAATCAGTATCCGTCTAAAATTTATTGTGCTTAATATCCTTTATTATTAACAAGTAACACAATTCTGCGAATGAGACACAGAGATACTAGCCAGTAAAACGAAAAGAATGTAACACAATATCTATTTCAATGGGTAACTTTTAATGAAATTTTTACATTTACTTTAGCGTTTATGAACATTTGCACTAAGTTACATTCATGCCAACGGCCCTATTTTAGCCCTGTTAATCATACTTAATGACGAATAAATGGTCTGTTTTATTGATATCAGCTGTATTTAAGATACACATCTTACGAAACAATTCACACACAAAAAAGAAACAAATAACAAACAAAGATCAACTTTTTCAAAAGTAATTAAATATAAAACGCTTATAAGCGCTTCTTTTAATCACTACCCGCATGTTTGATAGATAGAAAATTAATTGTTTATTTTACAATCTATCAATGTCGTTAATCTCTCGACACAGCAATAATTGCATTCATTAAAAACACTAAAATAACGACAAAATTTAATGTTGAAATCTCTTGAATTTAAGAAAACATATAGCAATATCTTTCTTCAAATGAGATTATTAAATTTTAATGCTGTGATAATTGGAAAAAGCCACCATTTCATATTAAGATTTTCAGTTGTTATTTTTTACATAAGAAATAAAAACAACAGGTTAGCAAGATATTAATATTCCACTATCTGGCCATCAGATAATCTGCTAGTGAGGTTATGATTGATGTTAGAAAGAAAAAGAAAAAATCCAGCGGATAACATACTGCCAAAACGGGTATATAGGGGAAAATCTAAATACGAGTACCATCCAGCAACAGGCGGTTCTATCTCAATTTGCTGTTTAAATTCGCCACTGTCTGTTATCTGGAAAGAGTACAACAAGATTGTAGAAAAAATTGAAAAAAATAGTACTTAGCCCCCTGTTTATATCAAAATTAATAAAACGGGAGTCTTTACTCCCGTTATTTTCAAACCATAAACAATCAATGCATGATATAGATATAGTTATTTATATAATCACAGGCTATTTTTGCCGAAAAAAATTTTATTAACTCTATAAAAATCCATCTTATATCATG
>NZ_CAWQJR010000158.1:0-38977 GCF_963894935.1 Xenorhabdus sp. PB61.4 | reverse complement strand
ATAAAATTCAGTGAATTTATCTGGTTCTTATTTATCTAATTGAAAAATATAAATAATATTTTTTCTTCGTAAAAAAATAAAAATAATCATTGTCAACAATAATAGAAAGTGATAATTCTAAAATATATGTCGAGCCTATAAAGAGTATGAACGCACTTTTATGAAGAAATATGTTCTCGTGATTAGCCTAATTATTAGCGTGGTAGTGATTATTCTACCGTGCGGGGGCGCACTTGGACGAAGGAAGGCGTAGACATAAAATACAGCCAGATTTCACAAAGACCCCCGCCCTAAAAAATAGAGCGGGGGTTTTTTTTAGCACTTATAAACAAACATAAAACAACATCACAAGAAGCCGCTGACAGAGTAAATACCGATAGGAGGATGGCTATGAATGGGGCGCAATGGGTTGTACAGGCACTACGGACACAGGGAGTGGAGAAAGTTTTCGGTTACCCCGGCGGAGCCATTATGCCAGTGTATGATGCTTTGTATGATGGTGGTATTGAACATTTGCTATGTCGCCACGAACAAGGGGCGGTTATGGCAGCCATTGGTTATGCAAGGGCAAGCGATAAACCGGGAGTCTGTATTGCCACATCGGGACCAGGGGCAACAAACTTAATCACAGGGCTGGCTGATGCGCTATTGGATTCTGTGCCTGTGGTTGCCATTACCGGTCAGGTCAGTTCTGAAGTTATCGGTACCGATGCTTTTCAGGAAATCGATATGTTGGGGCTTTCTCTTGCCTGTACTAAACACAGTTTTCTGGTGGAATCGCTGGAAAAATTACCTCAAATTATGGCGGAAGCGTTTTCCATCGCTATGGAAGGCCGCCCCGGTCCTGTTCTAATTGATTTACCAAAAGATATTCAGTTAAAACAGGGGGATTTTACACCTTATTTGAGCCCTGCTGTTACCCCATCTCCTCTTCCTGAGAACGCCCTGAAACAAGCCCGCAATATGATGGTTTATTCTCAAAAACCTGTTTTATATGTAGGAGGAGGGGTTGGAATAGCTGGCGCAGTACCTGAATTACGTCGTCTGGTAGAAGCAACGGGAATCCCGGTTGTTTCTACTCTTAAAGGATTAGGGGCTGCAGATGCCCAACATGAATGTTATTTGGGTATGTTAGGAATGCACGGAACAAAGACGGCTAACTTAGCTGTTCAGTCCTGCGATTTACTGATTGCCGTTGGAGCGCGTTTTGACGACCGTGTGACAGGGAAATTAGATACCTTCGCCCCCCATGCCAAAGTCATCCATATAGATATCGATCCGGCTGAATTAAATAAATTACGTCAGGCACATATTTCATTAAAAGGTAATTTAAAAACATTACTACCTTATCTACAGCAGCCTTTATCGATCGAAGCATGGCAACAAGAAGTTAAGCAGTTAAAAGAAATACACGCATGGCGTTATGACTATCAGGGCGAAAAAATTTATGCCCCAGCCCTATTGAAACTGATATCTGAGCGCAAGCCACCTAATACTGTTATCACTACCGATGTTGGGCAGCACCAGATGTGGACAGCTCAGCATATGACGTTTGACAGACCGGAAAATTTTATTACTTCCAGTGGACTGGGAACGATGGGGTTTGGTATTCCAGCTGCAATTGGAGCGCAGATGGTTCGCCCGGACGATATGGTGATTTGTATATCCGGTGATGGTTCTTTCATGATGAATGTTCAGGAGCTGGGGACGATTAAACGCAAGAAACTGCCAATCAAGATGGTTTTATTGGATAACCAGCGTTTGGGAATGGTAAAACAGTGGCAGGAGTTATTTTTTGACCGTCGTTATAGCGAAACAATCCTGACTGATAATCCTGACTTTATTACCTTAGCAAAAGCGTTTGATATTCCGGGCCAGCATATTACTGAAAAATCACAGATAGATGCTGCATTGGACGCCTTGTTCAATAGTGAAGGCCCTTATTTGTTACACGTATCCATTGATGAATTTGAAAATGTTTGGCCATTGGTTCCACCCGGCGCAAGCAATGCAAATATGTTGGAGAAGTTATTATGATGCAACATAAACTTGCTATTCAGGCTCGGTTCTGCCCTGAAATTCTTGAAAGAATTCTGAGAGTTATCCGTCATAGGGGTTTTCAGATATGCGCATTGAATATGGATCATACAGTAGATAGTGATAGTGTATGTATTGAACTCACTGTTGCCAGCCAGCGCCCTGTAAATTTACTTTTTGCTCAGTTGGTAAAGCTGGTTGATGTTGCCGGTGTTGAGATACAACATAATAAATCACAATTGATAAGCGCATAGTGCGCGATGGAAAGGAAACAAAATAATGACAAAGCAAGCTGATTATATTTGGTTCAATGGCGAAATGGTTCCTTGGGCTGATGCAAAAGTACACGTTATGTCCCACGCCTTGCATTACGGAACATCAGTCTTTGAAGGTATTCGTTGTTATAACTCCCATAAAGGGCCGGTTGTTTTTCGTCACCGAGAGCATATGCAGCGTTTACGTGATTCAGCCAAAATTTACCGTATGCCAGTGAGCCAGAGTATTGATGAGTTAATGGAAGCTTGTCGTGCAACACTTCGCAAAAATAAATTAGTCAGCGCTTACATTCGTCCATTAGTTTTTATTGGTGATGTGGGTATGGGGGTTAATCCTCCCGAAGGTTATCAAACAGATGTCATCATTGCTGCTTTCCCGTGGGGAGCTTATCTCGGTGAAGAAGCACTGGATCAGGGGATTGATGCAATGGTTTCTTCGTGGAATCGTATAGCAGCCAACACTATCCCGACAGCGGCAAAAGCGGGCGGAAATTATTTGTCTTCTTTGCTGGTGGGGAGTGAGGCACGGCGTCATGGTTATCAGGAAGGTATTGCTCTGGATGTTCATGGTTATATTTCAGAGGGTGCAGGTGAAAATTTATTCGAAGTAAAAAATGGTATTTTGTTCACGCCGCCATTTTCTTCTTCTGCCCTACCGGGGATCACTCGGGACGCTATCATCAGACTGGCACAGGATCTCGGTCTGGAAGTGCGTGAACAGACTCTTTCCCGCGAATCGCTTTATCTGGCTGATGAAGTTTTTATGACTGGCACAGCCGCAGAAATCACTCCGGTTCGTAGTGTAGATGGTATTCAGGTCGGGAGTGGCCGGTGCGGACCAGTTACCAAGAAAATTCAAAATGCATTTTTTGGCTTATTTGATGGCACGACAGAAGATAAATGGGGCTGGTTAGACCCTGTGAATCCTTAATAAAAAAATAAAAAACTAACAGGCGGTTCGTTCCCCGCCTGTTTTCAGATGCTGATTAGATGCTATCAATATTAGACAGATATGGGAGTGAAAAATAATGCCTAAATATCGTTCTGCTACAACAACCCATGGCCGTAATATGGCAGGGGCGCGCGCTTTATGGCGTGCTACGGGGATGACTGATGAGGATTTTGGAAAACCTATCATTGCTGTTGTGAATTCATTTACTCAATTCGTACCCGGGCATGTTCATTTGCGGGATTTGGGCAAGCTGGTTGCAGAGCAGATTGAGGCTTCAGGAGGTGTTGCAAAGGAATTTAACACTATTGCCGTTGATGATGGTATCGCAATGGGGCACGGTGGAATGCTGTATTCATTGCCATCCCGTGAGCTGATTGCGGATTCTGTGGAATATATGGTGAATGCACATTGTGCGGATGCAATGGTGTGTATTTCGAACTGCGATAAAATCACTCCCGGTATGCTGATGGCATCTCTGCGCCTGAATATTCCGGTTATTTTCGTTTCCGGCGGCCCGATGGAAGCAGGAAAAACACGCTTATCGGATCAAATCATCAAGTTGGATCTGGTCGATGCCATGATTCAGGGAGCCAATCCGAATATCAGTGATGAACAAAGTGATCAGATTGAACGCTCTGCCTGCCCGACTTGTGGTTCCTGTTCCGGTATGTTTACCGCGAATTCAATGAACTGCCTGACGGAAGCCTTGGGGCTTTCTCAGCCGGGAAATGGTTCATTACTTGCTACACATGCCGATCGCAAGACTCTGTTTCTCAACGCGGGTAAGCGCATTGTTGAACTGACTAAACGTTACTACGAGCAAAATGATGATAGTGCGTTGCCACGTAATATTGCGACTAAAGCTGCATTTGAGAATGCTATGACGCTGGATATTGCAATGGGTGGATCAACAAACACTGTGCTGCATTTATTGGCCGCAGCGCAGGAGGGAGAGGTTGATTTCACCATGACAGATATTGATCGTCTGTCTCGTCAGGTTCCCCATTTGTGTAAGGTAGCACCAAGTACCCAAAAATATCATATGGAAGACGTGCATCGTGCTGGTGGTGTGATTGGTATTCTTGGTGAACTGGATCGAGCAGGGCTTTTACATCGCCATGTGAAGAATATTCTGGGTTTAGATTTGTCACAAACGCTGGCCCAGTATGATGTTATGCAAACCGCCGATGAAGCTGTAAAAAGCATGTATGCAGCAGGCCCGGCAGGTATTAGAACTACGCAGGCTTTTTCTCAGAACTGTCGTTGGCCATCTTTGGATACAGACAGGAAAGAAGGCTGTATTCGTGAACTTTCCTATGCCTACAGTCAGGATGGGGGGCTTGCGGTGCTGTCCGGTAACATTGCTGTGGATGGCTGCATTGTGAAAACCGCAGGAGTGGATGAAAGTATTCTGACTTTCCGTGGCCCGGCTAAAGTTTATGAAAGTCAGGAAGATGCCGTAGATGCGATTCTGGGAGGAAAAGTCGTAGCAGGTGATGTGGTTGTCATTCGTTATGAAGGCCCGAAAGGTGGCCCCGGTATGCAGGAGATGCTTTATCCGACGACCTACCTGAAATCAATGGGATTAGGTAAAAGTTGTGCTTTGATTACGGATGGCCGTTTCTCGGGGGGCACATCGGGATTGTCGATCGGTCATGTCTCTCCTGAAGCTGCTAATGGCGGTTTAATTGGTCTGGTACACGATGGCGATATCATCGACATTGATATCCCAAACCGCAAGATTCAGTTGGATGTCTGTGAAAAAGCGCTTGCCGAGCGGGTACAGAAAGAATTATCCCGTGGCGATAAAGCATGGACACCTAAATTCAGGGAGCGTCAGGTTTCTTTTGCCCTGCGTGCTTATGCTTCACTAGCGACCAGCGCTGATAAAGGGGCTGTGCGTGATAAGACTAAACTGGGAGGGTAATTGTGGTAGTTTATCCTCTTAATCCTGAACCTAAAGGGGCGGAATATCTCAAAGCAGCCCTAAGTGCGCCCGTTTATGACGTTGCTCAGGTTACGCCATTACAGGAAATGAAAAAAATCTCCGCTCGTTTAAATAACACCATTTTGGTTAAACGAGAAGATCGTCAGTTGGTACACAGTTTCAAACTGCGTGGTGCTTACGCGATGATTGCCAGTCTGACGGAAGAACAAAAAGTCAGGGGAGTTATTACGGCATCAGCAGGAAATCATGCACAGGGCGTTGCATTATCGGCCAGTAAAGTGGGTATCAGAGCGACTATTGTGATGCCGGTAGCGACAGCCGATATTAAAGTTGATGCTGTGCGCAGTCTGGGCGGAGAAGTGCTGTTACATGGTGCGAATTTCGATGAAGCAAAAGCCAAAGCTATCGAAATGGCAAAGGAACACAGGTATACCTTTGTTCCTCCTTTTGATCACCCGGCAGTCATTGCCGGTCAGGCAACGTTGGCAATGGAATTGTTACAGCAGGATGTTCACCTTGATCGTATTTTTGTTCCGGTTGGCGGCGGCGGGTTAATTGCAGGTGTTGCTGTTCTGATTAAACAACTTGTACCGGAAATGAAAATTATTGGAGTGGAAGCCGAGGATTCCGCCTGCCTGAAAGCAGCACTGGAAGCCGGGCACCCAGTCGATTTACCGAGAGTTGGTTTATTTGCGGAAGGTGTCGCCGTCAAGCGTATTGGGGATGAAACATTCCGCCTTTGTCAGAAATATGTTGATGATGTCATTACAGTTGATAGCGATGCTATTTGTGCTGCTGTGAAAGATATTTTTGAGGACGTGCGGGCAATTGCTGAACCTTCAGGTGCTTTGGCACTGGCAGGATTGAAGAAATACGTCCAGCAGAATCAGATCAAGGGAGAGAGGCTCGCGCATATTCTTTCTGGTGCGAATGTAAACTTCCACGGTTTGCGTTATGTTTCAGAGCGTTGTGAACTGGGAGAGCAGCGTGAGGCTTTGCTGGCAGTCACTATTCCTGAACAGAAAGGCAGTTTCCTGACATTTTGTCAGATGTTGGGAAGCCGCTTTGTGACAGAATTCAGTTATCGTTATTCGGATTCTGCCGAACCAAATAAGGCCTGCGTTTTTGTCGGTATCAGACTGAACCGTGGAAATACGGAACGTATTGAAATTATTGAAGGGTTAAAAGCAGCAGGTTATCAGGTCGCTGATTTGACCGATGATGAAATGGCGAAACTGCATGTTCGCTATATGATTGGCGGCAGGCCATCCAAGCCGTTGCAGGAGCGATTATTCAGCTTTGCTTTCCCTGAATCTCCAGGCGCTTTACTGAAATTTTTACAGACATTAGGGGCGCACTGGAATATCACGTTGTTTCATTATCGTAGTCATGGCACGGATTATGGGCGAGTATTGACGGCTTTTGAGCTTTCAGAGGAAGAACTCCGTTTTGACCGACATCTGGGTGAGTTAGGCTACGAATATCATGATGAGACGAATAACCCCTCATTTAATTTGCTGTTGAGATAGAAATACTCAGGCCTGTAGAAAACAGAGATAGCGCCATAACAGGCGCTATTAGTTTAATGATGAAATTTCTTCTGTCCTTATCATCATCCAATGCTTGATGAATAACTATCAGACGATAGCAACCGCCAAAATGCTTTTATCAACGGTTCATTCAGCCGTTTACCTAGTGCACAAACGCCTAATTCAAATGGTTCAACCAGTGAAATATTTTCTAGCAGCGATATACGGCTGCGTACCGGTTCCGGGCTGTTTTCAACGACAACCGCAGGAATGAGAGCGATACCGCAACCTAAAGCCACCATCGATACAATGGCTTCATGGCCTGAAACTGTTGCATAAATTTGTGGATGATTAATTTTGTGACGGCGGAACCAAAGTTCAATGCGCTTACGGGAGGGGCCGTGTTCCGGCAGAATGAATGGGATCTCATTCCAGTCAGGATATTCTTGTGTGGCTAATGATCTCACAGTACAAGGTAAAGCCGGGGCGATTAGAACTAGCGGGATTTCGCCAATCTTGGTAAAACTGACGTTATCAGGCAGTTTCTCAGGTTTACCTGCAATACCCAAATCCGCTTCTTCTGATTGAACTTTATCAACGGCATCGGCGGCATCGCCTGTTGTCAGTTTGATCTCCACCAAAGGGTGTTCAGCCCGAAACTTATCCAGAACCTGAGGAAGGTGGCTATAAGCGGCTGTTACTGAACAGAAAAGGCGTAATTCTCCCGTTAATGACGGGCTTTGATGATTCAGAGAATGAAGCAGCTGCTGATATTGTAATAATGTATGCTGGGCAAATTGTTTTAGCTGTTCGCCCGCAGTGGTGAGTTTTACTGTCCGGTTATCCCGCAGAAACAGTGGGTGAGCCAATTGATCTTCAAGACGCTGAATTTGGCGTGAAAGTGTAGAAGGGCTGACATGCATTGTTTTAGCCGTGCGGCCAAAATGACAACTTTCTACAAGATGTAAAAACAGTTTTAAATCACGTAGATCCATCGTTTCAGTGCCTTCTGCTGAAAGTTTTTTCTGCGAATTGTCTCAAAAAAGATATGTTGCGTAAACTGCAATATAGTCTTGTCAATATATCAATTTAAGCAATGTCTTTCATGGCATATATTGGCTGAATGCAAACAACATCACACCTAATTATATCGGAGTCACCATGGCTAACTATTTTGATACATTGAATTTACGCCAGCAGTTGGCGCAGCTGGGCAAATGCCGTTTTATGGCAAGAGAAGAATTTGCTGACGAGGCAGGGTATTTAAAAGGCAAGAAAGTGGTGATTGTCGGGTGTGGTGCACAAGGCCTGAATCAGGGGCTGAATATGCGTGATTCCGGTCTGGATATTGCCTATGCCCTGCGTAAAGAAGCCATTGAAGAAAAAAGGGCTTCGTGGCGCAAGGCAACTGAAAATGGTTTCAGAGTCGGTACCTATGAAGAGTTGATCCCACAGGCTGATTTGGTTATTAACCTGACGCCGGACAAACAACACTCTGCCGTTGTTCAGGCTGTTCAGCCATTGATGAAAGAGGGTGCCGCGCTGGGGTATTCCCACGGTTTTAATATTGTCGAAGTGGGCGAACAGGTTCGCAAAGATATTACTGTTGTGATGGTTGCTCCGAAGTGTCCGGGAACGGAAGTGCGTGAAGAATATAAGCGTGGTTTCGGTGTTCCGACGCTGCTTGCTGTACATCCGGAAAACGATGCAAAAGGCGAAGGTATGGCAATCGCGAAAGCATGGGCAGCAGCAACCGGTGGCCATCGGGCAGGCGTTCTGGAATCCTCATTTGTAGCAGAAGTAAAATCTGACTTGATGGGTGAGCAAACCATTCTGTGCGGCATGTTACAGGCAGGTTCTCTGCTGTGTTATGACAAGCTGGTGGCTGATGGTGCAGAGCCGGGCTACGCCGGTAAACTTATCCAGTTTGGCTGGGAAACTATCACTGAAGCCCTGAAACAGGGTGGGATTACGCTGATGATGGACAGGCTTTCCAATCCGGCAAAACTGAGGGCTTATGCGCTTTCGGAACAGTTGAAAGCCATTCTGACTCCGTTATTCCAGAAACATATGGATGATATTATTTCCGGCCAGTTCTCTTCAGGCATGATGGCGGATTGGGCGAATGATGATAAGGATTTGCTGAACTGGAGAGCTGAAACCGGTCAGACACCATTTGAAAACTACCCTGATTACAGTGGTCATATCAGCGAGCAGGAATACTTTGATCATGGTGTATTAATGATTGCCATGGTTAAAGCCGGGGTTGAGCTGGCATTTGAAACCATGGTGGATTCAGGCATCATCGAAGAGTCTGCTTATTATGAATCACTGCATGAACTGCCATTGATTGCGAATACAATTGCCCGTAAACGTCTCTACGAAATGAACGTCGTCATCTCTGATACGGCTGAATACGGTAACTACCTGTTCTCTTATGTGGCAGTACCCCTGTTGCAGAAAGAATTTATGTCATCTTTACAGGCAGGGGATTTAGGTAAAACTGTTGCTGATAATGGTATCGATAACGCTCAGTTGCGTGATGTGAACGATGCGATTCGTAACCATCCGATTGAAACTATAGGCCGGACTTTGCGTGGTTATATGACTGATATGAAACGCATTGCTGTTGGCGGATAATGATGCTATGCCCGATACGATGTATCGGGCATACTGTTTTCCCCCGCCGGGCTACAAATGAAATCTCAGTTTCAGTGCATCAATCTCCTGACGCTGGAATGTGTCAAAATGTTCTCTTGGCTGCTGTCTCTGGACCATTTCCAGTAAAGGATCCTGAACTTCCGTGCGAACGCCGCTTAATTCTTCCAGCACAGCCAGACCACAGAAAGGCACATAGAGTTCTGAATAACCACCTTCATGGATAACAACCAACTTACCATCACATAATTCATCTGCTGCCTGCTGTATTTTGCGCGTCATTTCCCGGAAGCTGTCACTGTGTAATTGCATGCGAGCCAGCGGGTCCATGGCATTGGCATCATAGCCACTGGCGACAATAATCAACTCAGGCTGGTAACGGTATAGTGCGGGCAAGACGATTTGATCCATGGCATACATGTAGCTGTTGTGTCCGGCTCCGGCCACCAATGGAATATTGATATTGAAACCTTCTCCTTTACCCGTACCGATATCGTCTTCTCCACTATAACCTTCGGGATAGCAACCATCCTGATGCAGGGAAATAGTTAAGACATCATCACGTTCCCAAAAGATATGTTGTGTTCCGTTGCCGTGATGAACATCCCAGTCAACGACTGCAACCCGCCCAAGCCCAAACTGCTTTTTGGCTCGTTCAATGGCGAGGGGAATATTGGCTAAATAACAAAAACCCATTGCTTGATCTGGCAGGCAATGGTGTCCGGGAGGGCGGGAAAGGCTATAGGCGTTATCGAGTTCACCATGCAGGACGGCCTCTACTGCGGCACAGGTCAGCCCGGCAGACAGTTTAGCTATTTCATAGCTGCCAGACCCTACAGGTGCTTCATGCCCAAGCAAACCGGTTCCATTATCGCTCATAGATTTAAAACGCTGTAAATACTCGGTTGGGTGGATGAGCTTTAAGGTCGCTTCATCAAGAGGATCAGCGCCTGATAGCTGCAATGAACGGCTTAAACCAGAAACATCCATTAAATTTTTCATTCTACGTTTGGTTTCTGGTGATTCAGCATGCCCTGACCCAGAAGGAGGTTGTATCCATCCTCCAACAGGAATCATGACAACATGCTGTATGCCGGAATTGTGCCAGAAGCAGCTTTCATCAAAGAAAAAACCGGTTTTGCGTAACATATTGCATCCTATTTGACAGGTTTTATGACATTGTTATTTATTACATATAGAAAAGTAGTAAATCTATTACGGATTAGGAATTTTAAGATCTATAAAATAATAATTTTTGATTGTTGAGTATTAGATTCACTCAAGAATAAATCGTCGTAGTGGCCTGACTGGTGAAGAAAAACGCCTTATTACACGGCTTTCTGCTACAATTTCGTTCCTTGCTTTTTTCATCCTGATATAACTTTCAAAACAGTATGCGATTAAATCCCAGCCAACAACAAGCGGTTGAATTTGTGACAGGACCTTGTCTGGTTCTGGCAGGTGCAGGCTCCGGTAAGACCAGAGTTATCACCAATAAAATAGCCCATCTGATACGTGCCTGCGGTTATCAAGCCCGCCATATTGCGGCTGTGACCTTTACTAACAAAGCGGCACGCGAAATGAAAGAACGTGTGGCACAGACATTGGGACGTAAGGAAACCAGAGGCCTGATGATTTCCACTTTTCATACGCTGGGACTGGAAATCATTAAACGTGAATACAAGGCGTTGGGCATGAAGAGTAATTTCTCTTTGTTCGACGATCAGGATCAAATGGCCTTGCTGAAAGATTTGACGGCGGATTTGCTGGAGGAAGACAAAGATCTACTACAAAAACTGATCTCAAGTATTTCTGGCTGGAAAAATGATCTGATGTCACCGGAGCAGGTAATAAGACGGGCTCGTTCAGAACAGGAACATCACTTTGCTGAGTGTTATCGGCGT
Source organism: Xenorhabdus sp. PB61.4 (assembly GCF_963894935.1). NCBI lineage: Bacteria > Pseudomonadati > Pseudomonadota > Gammaproteobacteria > Enterobacterales > Morganellaceae > Xenorhabdus > Xenorhabdus sp. PB61.4. Next base: position 27,674 of record NZ_CAWQJR010000158.1, on the reverse strand, counting down.
TATGATTTACACTTGAACAGTTGTAATGTGCTCGACTTTGATGATCTGATCACTAAACCAACGTTACTGTTAATGCGGGATGAAGAAGTCAGGGAGCGCTGGCAGAATAGAATTCGTTATCTGCTGGTGGATGAATATCAGGACACCAACACCAGCCAGTATCAGCTGGTAAAATTGTTGGTTGGCAACCGGGCACGTTTTACGGTGGTTGGTGATGATGATCAGTCAATTTATTCTTGGCGCGGTGCCCGTCCACAAAACCTGATCCTGTTAAAAGAAGATTTTCCCCAGCTTAATGTGATCAAGCTGGAGCAGAATTACCGCTCATCAGGGAGAATACTGAAATCGGCAAATATTCTGATTGCAAATAATCCCCATGTATTTGAGAAAAAACTTTTTTCTGAATTGGGTTATGGTGATCCTCTTCGTGTGATCGAAGCCAATAATGAAGATCATGAAGCTGAACGCGTAGTCGGTGAGTTGATCGCACATCACTTTATCAATAAAACCGATTATAAGGATTACGCAATCCTGTATCGCGGTAATCATCAATCCCGCATTTTTGAAAAAATGCTGATGCAAAGCCGTATACCGTATCGTATTTCTGGTGGAACTTCATTTTTTTCCCGGCCGGAAATTAAGGACTTACTTTCTTATTTGCGCGTACTGACTAATCCTGATGATGACAGCGCTTTTCTACGGGTTGTCAATACACCGCGTAGAGAAATAGGTGCGGTGACGGTTCAGAAGCTAGGCGAATGGGCCAAGCAGCGTAACAAAAGTCTGTATCATGCCAGTTTCGATCTTGGTCTGGAGCAGAATCTCTCTGGTCGTGGATTGGCAGCCTTACAGCGCTTTACCCACTGGATAAATGAAATTTCACATCAGGCAGAACGAGATCCATTGTTAGCTGTAAGGGATTTATTGCATGGCATGGATTACGAAAGTTGGTTGTATGAAACTTCCCCCAGCCCTAAAGCGGCTGAAATGAGGATGAAGAATGTTAACCAGCTTTTTACCTGGATGAGTGAGATGTTCGAAGGGGATGACCTGAATGAACCGATGACGCTTTCTCAGGTCGTAGCCCGCTTCACTCTGCGGGATATGTTGGAGCGCGGAGAGGAAAGTGAGGAGTCGGATCAGGTACAGCTTATGACGCTGCATGCCTCCAAAGGGCTCGAATTCCCTTATGTTTTTATGGTGGGTATGGAAGAAGGATTATTACCACATCAGAGCAGTATTGATGAAGATAATATCGAGGAAGAACGACGTTTGGCGTATGTCGGTATTACCCGCGCCCAGCGTGAACTCTTTCTTACTCTGAGTAAAGAGCGCTGTCAGTACGGGGAGCTGATACGCCCGGAACCGAGTCGGTTTCTGTTAGAGTTGCCTCAGGATGATCTGGACTGGCCGCAAGGCAAGAAAGTGGTCAGTGCAGAAGAACGCATGAAACGGGGGCAATCACGTCTTGCTGATATCAAATCCCGTTTTGGCCTTGGACAGAAAACGGGCGGTGACTGATCTCGTTAGGAAAACCTGCCGTAATCCCTCCCTCCAGCTGCATGTTCAACTATGTAATTGGAGCGAGGGATTCATTCTTTATAAGGCGTTGAGTCTATCCCAAATGGGTGTTGTTCTGCTCTTCAATAAAAAGTAGCCAATGGACATAATGTTGCCATGTACTTTCCTGATGCAGGATTTCAGCCCTGAGAGGATGGTGGGCTTGCCACTGATATGGAAGCGTGATGGTAAGCGTTTCATTTTCAGCTTGTAAGCGCAGAGCGGACAAAGAGTCATCCTGCCGTCGGCTGGCGAAAATAATGGCGAGACGCAGTAAACGGCACAATCGCAGTGCCAGCTGTGCCGGTAAGGCATTTTGCTGATTCAGTGATGCTAAATCGATAGCTCCGCTCTGATTTTGCAATAATGTCGCTAGCAGGCGTTTTTGAGCAGGGGTGTAACCGGGTAGATCTAAATGACTAATCAGATAAGCAGAATGAGCCGGCCCCTGACGGAAATCGATACACAGGCCGATTTCATGCAGTAAACAAACACTGACTAACAGTTCCCGGCATCGCTCATCCAGTTCCCATGTTTTAGCAACTTGCTGAAAGAAATGTTCTGCCAGTTGCCTGACGCGCAGTGCCTGTTCTGCATCAATTTGAAAACGCTGTTGAATATTCTGTAGGGTTCTGGCCCGGACATCCTGCTCGACAGGTAATTCCAGCATTCCGTAAACCAGACCTTCTCGCAACGCGCCTCCTGCCAGAATCATGCTCTCAATTTCTAATGCCTGAAAGATAGCAATCAGGATTGCAAGGCCACTTGGAAAAACCAGTGCCCGCTCCAGAGTCAGGCCATTTATTTCCAGCTCTTCCAGCTTCCCGCATTCAATCGCTTTAGATTTGAGTTGTTGCAGTTTGGGCAGAGTGATAAGTTCATCCATGCCCTGAGCAATCATAATCTCCTGAAGCGCCTGAACGGTGCCGGATGCTCCGACACAAATCTGCCAGCCCTGTTTCAGCAGTGTCGTGGTGACCGGAGCAAGGATCTGGTGAGCTGCCGCCTCTGCTTTAGCAAAGTTTTCTTCTGTCAGGCTGCGATCATTGAAATAACGTTCGAGCCAAGTAACACAACCCATCTCAAGGCTGAATAACTGTGTGGCATTTGCGCCCGTACCTGTAACCAGCTCTGTACTGCCCCCGCCAATATCCACCACCAGACGCTCCTCCGGACCGCCTGTGGTGTGAGCAACGCCCTGATAAATCAGCCGGGCTTCTTCTTCCCCTCTGATAACTTTGACCGGGGAACCTAAGATTTCAGAGGCTTTCCCGACAAACTCACCGGAATTTTCAGCAAGTCGCAGTGTAGCTGTCGCGACAACGCGGATCTGTGGAGCAGGAATATCCTGCAAATATTCCGCAAAAAGGCGAAGGCATTGCCATCCTCGTTCCATTGCCTGTTGTGATAAGTGGTTATTTTTATCTAATCCAGCGGCCAGCCTGACCTTACGCTTGATTCGGGCAACCACCTGAATACTATCGGATACTCTACGGACAACCAGCATATGAAAGCTGTTTGAGCCTAAATCGATAGCGGCATAGAGCGAAGAAGAACTCAGCATTTTGTTATTCCAGAATTACGTTAATCAGCCTGAACGTTTACGGATTGCGTTTACGATTACGAACAGTGTTTCCACGGCGTGGCATATTAGTGCGGCGTGGATGTCCCCCTGAGCGCGAACGGTTACGGCGTTTGGGCACTGGTAAATCTTTCAGCAATGCATCACTGTTATATTTGCTTACAGGGATCTGGTGCTGAATATATTCTTCAATAGCTGGCAGATTCAGCGCATATTCTTCACAGGCCAGACTGATTGAATGACCACTTTCGCCTGCCCGGCCGGTTCGGCCAATGCGATGGACGTAGTCTTCACAGTCATCCGGCAAATCATAGTTAAATACGTGTGTTACTGATGGAATATGCAGCCCGCGTGCAGCAACATCGGTAGCAACCAGAATATCCACATTCCCCAGACTGAACTCTTCCAGTATACGCAGGCGTTTTTTCTGTGCGACATCGCCGGTCAGCAGGCCGACACGATGACCATCGGCAGCCAGATGTGCCCAGATATCTTCACAGCGATGTTTGGTATTAGCAAAAATAATACAGCGGTCGGGCCACTCTTCTTCCAGCAGGGTCTGTAACAGACTCATTTTCTCTTCATTGGAAGGATAGAACAGTTCTTCCTTAATACGGTGCCCTGTTTTCTGTAATGGTTCGACTTCCACATATTCAGGATTGTTCATTTGCTCAAAAGCTAATTCACGTACCCGATAAGAGAGTGTAGCGGAAAACAGCAGCGTCATACGCTGAGTCGCAGAAGGAATACGACGGAATAGCCAGCGGATATCCTTGATAAAACCAAGGTCATACATCCGATCCGCTTCATCCAGTACAACAACCTGAATAGCGCTGAGATTAATATATCCCTGCTTAGCATAATCAATCAGGCGGCCTGTAGTACCAATGATGATATCAACACCGGCTTCCAGTACTTTTAGCTGCTTATCATAGCCATCTCCGCCATAAGCAAGCCCCATTTTTAGCCCGGTAGCTTCAGCCAGTTCTTCTGCATCAGAATAAATCTGGACAGCCAGTTCGCGGGTCGGAGCCATAATCAGCGCGCGTGGCTGATTGGTTTTATGATCCGCCGCAGCGGGATGGCTGAGTAAATAATGAAAAGTAGACGTCAGAAATGCCAGCGTCTTACCCGTTCCTGTTTGTGCTTGCCCCGCAACATCCTGGCCTTCGACAGTAAAAGGCAATGTTAGCGCCTGTATTGGCGTGCAGTTTGAAAAGCCCTTTTTATCAAGGGCTTCAATGACCTTGGGGTGCAATGCGAAGTCGGAAAACTTCTTTTCTGTCAAATGTGTTTTGCTCATAGTGTGGTAGAATATCAGCTAACTATTGCTTTAAGAAAGTGTATCCGCTGAAATAAAGACACCTTATGTTGGTTAATGTAGACTGATAACCTAAAAGATTTTACTTTGGAGTCCAATTAATGAGTGAAAAGATTGTGAGTGCTGGCGTTATTCATCTGGCAGACAGTGACTTTAATGAAGATAAACTGCAATCAGAAGGTATTGTTCTGGTTGATTTTTGGGCAGAATGGTGTGGTCCTTGTAAAATGGTCGCTCCTATTCTGGATGAAATCGCGGCAGAATATGCAGGTAAGCTGACTGTGGCTAAACTGAATGTTGATGATCACACCGAAACCGCACCAAAATTTGGTATCCGTGGCATCCCGACACTGATTCTGTTTAAAGACGGTGAGAAAGTCGCAGTAAAAGTGGGAGCTTTGTCAAAAACTCAACTGAAAGAATTTTTGGAGCCATACCTCTAACTTAGAGTTTGCTCACAGTAATTAAGGACGTTTAGCGGATAAGGTGATTTATCTTACTGACAGCTAGACGTCCGCTACGAAGCATGGTAAGTTAGCGACCACGTGCTTATATGGAACATGCATAGAAAAATTTTCATCATCTGCATGAATAATTGACAACGGACATGTTACATACTAAACAATCTGTAGTGTCTGATAAATCTGTTATCTCTGACACCTTGAAATATCTGATGGCATATCGTATTTAGTACAGTATCTAAAAGCATATAGTATCTAAAAGCATATATAGTGAGTCATTCAGTATATAGCCTGATGCTGAAGACGTCTTTATGCTAACATCCCAATGATGTTTTCGTTCCAGCGTCTATGTTGAAGCCTTCTTTTACTGAACCTCTTTTGCTGAGATAATTTTTGCTAAAACAGTATTTGTTGAAACGGTACTTACGCTGAGATAGCTTTTCACTGAGATAGTTTTTAGTTCTGAACTTAATCACATTTTGTTATTACCATCTCAGCCGTGCATTCACAGTTTGTTAGCCTTATTTTGAAATCAATTAGAGTACTTCAGACTATTACCTTGTAATATAAATTTATATGTTAAAAGGTTGTATTTGTTTTGGGTACAAATAAACAGGCACCGATAACGCTGCCATACCATTCACGTTCATAGTTCGAGATATACCCCGAGTTAAAGAACCCACCATTATGAATCTTACCGAATTAAAAAATACGCCGGTATCAGAGTTAATTACTCTCGGCGAAAATATGGGGCTGGAAAATCTGGCTCGTATGCGCAAGCAAGACATTATTTTCTCTATCCTCAAACAGCATGCGAAGAGCGGAGAGGATATTTTCGGAGATGGTGTGCTGGAGATATTGCAGGATGGATTCGGTTTCCTCCGCTCAGCAGACAGCTCCTACCTTGCAGGCCCCGATGATATCTACGTTTCTCCTAGTCAAATCCGCCGCTTTAACCTCCGTACCGGTGACACCATTTCAGGTAAAATCCGCCCACCGAAAGAAGGTGAACGTTATTTTGCCCTGTTAAAAGTTAATGAAGTTAACTTTGATAAGCCAGAAAATGCCCGCAGCAAGATCCTGTTTGAAAACCTCACCCCACTTCATGCTAATAACCGTTTGCGTATGGAGCGTGGTAATGGTTCTACAGAAGACCTGACAGCCCGGGTTCTGGATTTGGCTGCACCTATCGGTCGTGGTCAGCGTGGTCTGATTGTAGCACCACCAAAAGCGGGTAAGACCATGTTGCTGCAAAACATTGCGGCGAACATTGCACATAACTATCCGGACTGCGTATTGATGGTATTGCTGATCGATGAGCGTCCGGAAGAAGTGACCGAAATGCAGCGTCTGGTAAAAGGTGAAGTTATCGCTTCTACTTTTGATGAGCCTGCTTCCCGCCACGTTCAAGTGGCTGAAATGGTCATTGAGAAGGCAAAACGTCTGGTTGAACATAAAAAAGACGTTATTATCCTGTTGGATTCCATAACCCGCCTTGCCCGTGCATATAACACCGTTGTTCCGGCTTCTGGTAAAGTGCTGACCGGTGGTGTGGATGCCAATGCTCTGCATCGTCCAAAACGTTTCTTCGGTGCAGCACGTAATGTTGAAGAAGGTGGTAGCCTGACCATCATCGCTACAGCACTGGTTGATACCGGTTCTAAAATGGATGAGGTCATTTACGAAGAATTTAAAGGTACAGGTAATATGGAATTGCACCTGTCCCGTAAGATTGCAGAAAAACGTGTTTTCCCTGCGATTGATTACAACCGTTCTGGTACGCGTAAAGAAGAGTTGCTCACGACTCAGGATGAGCTACAGAAGATGTGGATATTGCGTAAAATTATTCATCCTATGGGTGAAATTGATGCAATGGAATTCCTTATCAATAAACTGGCTATGACAAAAACAAACGAAGAATTTTTCGACTTTATGAAACGTTCGTAGTCTGCAAATAAAAATTGATAGTCCATAAACAAAAAGTAATTAAGCGATCACTTCTTCAAAAAAACGCCACTCTGCTGTGGCGTTTTTTATAGATAGAGTTTAAGTTACCACAAAATGGCATGTATTTTGCTTATTTATCTTTAGAAGATACGTGTTCCCAAGCAGTGCTGAAATAGGTGCTCCGTGAATAATTATTGATCACGATCTACGACTAGCTTTACCAGCGTGTAGTTATCTTACATTTATTGTTGGCACCTTATTTATTGACTGGATGCTTATTTAATAAGTTGATCTTAAAGGGAATATAAAAGTCAATGAATAATATATGCTCTACCATTCTTTTTGCAGAGAGTTGTTATTGTGAATATTCCCAGTATAACTGCTGAAATTTTATGCGTCTTTGTATTCTCATTTATATTTTTATTTGTGTCGCGTAAGGTCTCACAACATATCGGCCTTGTAGATAAACCTAATTCCCGTAAATGTCATCATGGAGTAATCCCCTTGGTAGGAGGGATATCTATCTTTTTTGGAATTTGTTTTGGCTTTGCGATAACAAAAGAGTTTATCCCCCATAAATGGATATATTTATCTTGCGCTGGAATACTGGTTTTTATTGGTGCACTAGATGATCGTTTTGATCTTAGTGTAAAGATCCGGGCGATAATTCAAGCCTTAGTTGGCATTAGTATGATGTACTTTGCTGGGCTTAGATTAGAAAATCTGGGTGAGGTTTTTGGGCCATGGGAGATGGCGCTTGGGCCATTTAGCTATGTTGTCACCCTGTTTGCGGTCTGGGCAGCTATAAACGCCTTCAATATGATGGATGGTATTGATGGCCTGTTAGGTGGCCTGTCCTGCGTTTCTTTCGGGGCTCTGGGTATCCTGCTGTATGAGAGCGGAAATACAGCTTTAGCATTCTGGTGCTTTGCATTTATCGCCGGGATACTGCCTTATATTTTTCTTAATCTGGGGCTGTTGGGTAAACGCTTTAAAGTCTTTATGGGAGATGCCGGGAGCACATTAATTGGTTTTACCATTATCTGGTTGCTGACTGAAGCGACTCAGGGGGGAAATCGTTCTATCAATCCTGTGACGGCTTTATGGATCATTGCTATTCCGTTGATGGATATGGTTGCGATTATGTATCGCCGACTGCGTAAGGGAATGAGTCCATTCTCACCAGATCGTCAGCATATTCACCACTTAATCATGCGTGCTGGTTTCACATCCCGTCAGGCCTTTGTCTTAATCACGATGGCTGCAGCGTTGTTAGCCGGGATTGGTATTATTGGCGAACGGCTGGATTTTGTTCCTCAATGGGTAATGTTGGCATTATTTTTGCTTGCATTTATGTTGTATGGTTATTGCATCAAAAGAGCATGGCGTGTGGCCCGTTTTATTAAACGGTGTAAACGTCGGATGCGTCGGGTTGCAAGCCATCACTAAAAAAACATCGGCTTATCAAAGAGGTTTTGCGCAGTGGAAAACTCAGAAACGAAATCTAATCAGGATCAAACGGTTACAGAGCATGAACTGGATATTCGTGCGCTATGTTGTGCTCTGTGGCGTGGAAAGATATGGATTATCGCACTGGCAATAATTTTCGCTGCTGTTGCTCTGGCTGCATCGTATCTGATGCAGCAAAAATGGAGCGCAACCGCTATTGTGGATTTACCGACAACTAATAATCTGGGGAGTTATTACTCACAACAGCAATTTTTGCGCAATCTGGATACACATATTAATGCTTCACCGGAAGCCCAACTGCCGACTATTCCCGATGGGGCTTACAAAGAGTTCATGATACAAGCTGAAGCTTATGATACTCGTCGTGAATTCTGGCTGCACTCCAATTATTACAAACAGCGTCATGATGGTAAGAGCAAAGCTGATGCGGTGTTACTGGAAGAATTAATCAACAATATTCAGGTGACTCGTCGCGGTGAAAAAAATGTCCAGAATGAAAGTATCAAACTGACGGCAGAAACCGCTGCTGATGCTAACCGGCTTTTGCGGGAGTACATTGCTTTTGCTAACCAGCGTGCGAGTACTCATCTGAATGACGAAATAAAAGGCGCATGGGCAACACGGACTCAGTCAATGAAAGCGCTGGTCAAACGGCAGGAGCTCGTCGCTAAGGCCATGTATAACCGTGAATTGAACGTATTGCAGCAATCATTAAAAGTTGCTGAAAAACAGGGTATTCAGCGTAACCAGACAAACACACCTATCGGTGAATTACCTGAATCCAAAATGTTTATGCTGGGAGTCCCATTACTGCAGGCTCAGCTTGAAACACTGGAGGCTACAGGCCCTAATTACAGTATCGATTATGATCAAAATATAGCGATGCTGTCGACACTCAGTGTCGGCCCCACTTTACAGAACACTTTTCAGACCTACCGTTATCTTAGAACGCCAGAAGAGCCCGTTAATAGAGACAGCCCTCGCCGTGTATTTATGATGGTTTTGTGGGGAGGTGTAGGTCTGTTGATTGGTGCCGGAGTCGCATTAGCGAGGCGTTCACGCACATAATTTTATATTCCTTTGTGGAACCACCCAGCAATGATTAACAAAATAAGAGAGCCGCTGTGAAAGTGTTGACTGTGTTTGGTACTCGCCCGGAAGCCATCAAAATGGCACCGCTGGTACACGCTTTAGCCGAGGATAGTGATTTTGAGGCAAAAGTTTGTGTGACCGCACAGCATAGGGAAATGTTGGATCAGGTACTGAACTTATTCGGGATCAAGCCGGATTTTGATCTCAATATTATGAAGAAAGGGCAGGATCTGACGGATATTACCTGCCGGATACTTGAATCCATAAAGCCGGTATTAAATGAATTCAAGCCAGATGTAGTACTGGTACACGGTGATACCACCACCACAATGGCAACCAGTCTGGCGGCTTTTTACCAGCGAATTCCGGTAGGACATGTTGAAGCCGGGCTGAGAACAGGCGATCTTTATTCTCCATGGCCGGAAGAGGCCAACCGTAAAATTGCAGGTCATCTGGCAACGTATCATTTTGCTCCGACAGAAAATTCCCGCAGTAATCTCTTACAGGAATCTATTGCAGACAAGGCTGTTTTCGTTACGGGAAATACCGTTATTGATGCTTTGCTCTGGGTGCGTGATCGCATTATGCATGATGACATATTAAGGGGGCAGCTTGCCGAGCTTTACCCCTTTATTGATCCTGCTAAAAAGATGATTTTGGTAACAGGCCATCGCCGAGAGAATTTTGGCGGTGGTTTTGAGCGAATTTGTGAAGCGCTGGCGCAAATCGCCAGAATGCACCCAGATGTGCAGGTTGTTTATCCTGTACACCTGAACCCTAATGTATGCGAACCGGTAAAACGTATTTTGCATGGTATTGAGAATATTATTCTTATCAGTCCACAGGATTACCTGCCCTTTGTTTATCTCATGGATCATGCCTATTTGATCCTGACTGATTCAGGCGGGATTCAGGAGGAAGCTCCTTCTCTTGGTAAGCCCGTTCTGGTAATGCGTAATACCACAGAGCGGCCGGAAGCGGCTGATGCGGGTACTGTGCGGTTGGTAGGAACAAAAACCCAAACTATTGTTGATGAAGTCACGCGTTTATTGACGGATAACTCCGCTTATCAACAAATGAGCCGGGCCCATAATCCTTACGGGGATGGCAAGGCTTGCCAGAAAATTCTGGAAATATTGAAGAAAAATCAGGTGACATTATGAGTTTTGAAACAATTTCTGTGATCGGTCTTGGTTATATCGGTTTACCTACTGCGGCAGCATTTGCTTCCTGCCGGAAAACGGTTATTGGTGTTGATGTTAACCAGCATGCAGTGGAGACGATTAATCGTGGAAAGATTCACATTGTTGAGCCTGATTTGGATCAAGTTGTAAAAGCAGCTGTTGAAGGTGGTTATCTGAGAGCGGTAACTTCACCTCAGCCAGCGGATGCATTTTTGATTGCGGTTCCTACGCCTTTTAAGGGCGATCACGAGCCTGATATGGCTTATGTTTATTCAGCAGCAGAATCCATTGCACCTGTTTTGAAAAAAGGCGATCTGATTATTCTGGAATCAACCTCGCCTGTCGGTGCGACGGAACAAATGGCTGAGAGGCTGGCAGAAGCCCGACCGGATCTCTCCTTCCCGCAACAGGCAGGGGAAAATTCAGATATTGATATCGCTTATTGTCCTGAACGGGTATTACCGGGTCAGGTCATGGTGGAACTAATCAAAAACGACCGTGTTGTGGGAGGAATGACCCCAAAATCCTCTTACAGAGCAAGTGAGTTATATAAAATTTTCCTTGAAGGTGAATGTGTTATCACCAACGCCAGAACGGCAGAAATGTGTAAGCTGACTGAGAACAGCTTCCGGGATGTTAATATCGCCTTTGCCAATGAACTCTCGCTTATCTGTGCTGAACAGGGAATTAATGTCTGGGAATTAATCCGTCTGGCAAACCGGCATCCTCGGGTCAATATCCTGCAACCGGGGCCGGGAGTCGGTGGGCACTGTATTGCAGTCGATCCGTGGTTTATTGTGTCACAGAATCCTACGCAGTCTCGCCTGATCCGTACCGCCCGCCTTGTTAACGACGACAAACCACTTTGGGTGGTTGATCAGGTGAAAGCCGCAGTCGCGGATTGTCTGGCGGAAAGCGACAAACGAGCCAGTGAAATTAAGATTGCCTGCTTTGGTCTGGCGTTTAAAGCAAACATTGATGATTTACGTGAAAGTCCGGCAGTTCATATCACCAAAATGATTGCGCAGTGGCACGCTGGTTCTACTTTGGCTGTTGAACCGAATATTCACGAACTGCCTCATTCACTGGAAGGTGTAGTGGAGCTGGTCAGCCTACAACAGGCACTGGAAGAGGCTGATGTTGTCTTGATGCTGGTGGATCATAGCCAGTTTAAGGCTATCAATGGCAGCCAGATAAAACAAAAATGGGTTGTAGATAGCAAAGGAGTCTGGCGTTGAAACGTATTCTAATTACTGGTGGAGCAGGGTTTATTGGTTCTGCGGTGGTTCGCCATATAATCAACCATACTGAAGACAGTGTCGTTGTGGTTGATAGTCTGACTTATGCCGGCAATCTTGAGTCACTGGCACCGGTCGCTGATCATCCTCGTTATGCGTTTGAGCAGGCGGATATCTGTCATCGTGATGCTTTGGAACGTATTTTTCAGCAATATCAGCCTGATGCGGTGATGCATCTGGCGGCGGAAAGCCATGTTGATCGCTCCATTGATGGGCCAGCGGCATTCATTGAAACCAATATCATTGGTACTTACACCCTATTAGAAGCGGCTCGTGCATTCTGGCAGCAGTTAGATCAGGAAAAACAGGCAACATTCCGTTTTCACCATATTTCAACGGATGAGGTCTATGGTGATCTGCATGGCGAAGAGGGCTTTTTCACAGAAACGACACCTTATGCACCGAGCAGCCCTTATTCAGCATCCAAGGCATCCAGTGATCATCTGGTCAGGGCATGGCGACGCACTTATGGTTTACCAACAGTGATCACGAACTGCTCGAATAACTATGGGCCTTACCATTTTCCGGAAAAGTTGATCCCTCTGGTGATCCTGAATGCACTGGCGGGTAAACCTTTGCCTGTCTACGGTGAGGGAAAACAGATCCGGGACTGGCTGTATGTGGAAGATCACGCACGGGCGCTGCATCTGGTAGTGACTCAGGCTGTACCGGGCGAAACGTATAATATTGGCGGCCATAACGAGCGCCGTAATATTGACGTGGTCGAGACTATCTGCGAGTTGCTGGAAGAGTTTAAGCCGGAAAAACCAGCAGGTGTGGCGCATTACCGAGAGCTGATTACTTACGTTACAGATCGACCGGGGCATGATATGCGTTATGCCATTGATGCCGCAAAAATTGAGCGTGAATTGGGCTGGAAACCACAGGAAACGTTTGAATCCGGTATTCGTAAGACAGTGCAGTGGTATCTGGCAAACGAAAACTGGTGGCGCAGGGTGCAGGATGGCTCTTATGCGGGAGAACGCCTTGGTTTGTCTGAACATGATGGACAGTTTGATCAAATAGATAAACCCATTCAACTTCAAGATGAGTGTGATATCTCCCCGCGACGCGGGGAGATATAAGAATTCGCCTCATATTATCAGTTGCAACTTAAGGTTTATCGAATATAAACCCATCTGGGGGATGACATGAAAGGAATTATACTGGCTGGTGGCTCCGGCACACGCCTGTACCCAATAACACGCGGCGTCTCAAAGCAGTTATTGCCTATTTATGACAAGCCAATGATCTACTATCCGTTGTCAGTCTTAATGCTGGCAGGGATACGCGATATCCTGATTATTTCCACTCAGGAAGACTTACCTGCATTTAAACGATTACTGGGCAATGGTGAGCGTTTTGGCATTCATCTGAGCTATGCAGTACAGCCTTCGCCGGATGGTCTGGCGCAGGCATTCCTGATTGGTGAAGAGTTTATTGGTGATAACCCTTGTTGTCTGGTGCTGGGTGACAATATTTACTTTGGTCAGGCATTCAGTCCGAAGCTACAAAGTGTTGCGGCCCGTAGTCATGGCGCGACCGTATTCGGCTATCAGGTTATGGATCCTGAGCGGTTCGGTGTTGTGGAATTTGACGAACAGTATCGCGTTCTTTCTATTGAAGAGAAGCCCGTACAGCCAAAATCCAATTGGGCGGTGACCGGACTTTACTTTTATGACAACAACGTTGTGGATTTCGCCAAGCGGGTAAAACCATCCATTCGTGGAGAGCTGGAAATTACCAGCATTAATCAGATGTATCTGGAACGTGGCGAGCTGAATGTTGAATTACTCGGGCGTGGCTTTGCCTGGCTGGACACTGGTACCCATGACAGCCTGATTGAAGCCAGTATGTTTGTGCAGACTGTCGAAAAACGGCAGGGCTTCAAAATTGCCTGTCTGGAAGAGATCGCATGGCGTAATGGCTGGATGAGTGATGATCAGGTCAGGGCTTCTGCGGCAGAATTGGCCAAAACAGGCTATGGCCAATATTTGCTGGATTTACTCCATGTCTATTCACGCTGATATTGAACCTCTGGCATGGGACAGCCAATTCTTTGGTCTGTCCACTGCCCGTCTGAATATCATAACGGCCTCTTCACCGTCTGCTGTGTCAGTCACTGCGGCTAAACTGGATGAATACGCCTTAGTACAGGCAAAAGTGCCGGCTCAGCAGGTTTATCTGATTGATCAATTATCAGCGCTGGGCTTTTCTCTGGTGGAAGGTGAAGCAGATTTACGGTTATCTATTAGCCCAGAAAAAGCAGGCAGAGCTCAGGTATTAATAACCGCGACCTCACAGGATATTCCATTACTTAAAGCGGCGGCTGCCAGCGTATTTTCAACCAGTCGCTTTCGTACACCCTGGTATCAGGTGAATGATAGTGGCCGTTTTTATGCGACATGGGTTGAGAAGGCGGTTTTGGGCACCTTTGACCATGAGTGCCTGCTTGTTAATGATGAGTGTGGCAATCCTGCTGGTTTTGTCACCATAAGAAAGATAGGAAGTCATGAAGCACGGATAGGTTTGCTGGCGGTAATGCCGGACAAATTGCAGCAGGGGATCGGAAAAAAATTAATGTCAGCGGCGCAACAATGGTGCCATAACCATGAGATACAATGCCTGAGAATTGCAACGCAAATCAGCAACATCACGGCTTTGCGCCTTTATACACGTAGTGGTGCAACAATCGAAAGCACTGCATATTGGTTATACAGAGGACGAAATGATTCCATTTAACAAACCCCCGGTTGTCGGCACTGAACTGGAATATATGCAACAGGCAATGGCCAGTGGGAAATTGTGTGGTGATGGTGGTTTTACCAAACGTTGTGAAGAGTGGATGGAGAAACGCTTTAGTTGTCCGGATGCTTTGCATAAAACCGATGCTTTTCATAAAACAAAGGTGTTGTTAACGCCTTCTTGTACTGCTTCCTTAGAAATGGCGGCAATACTGTTGAATATCCAGCCGGGTGATGAAGTCATCATGCCGAGCTACACCTTTGTTTCGACGTCCAATGCCTTTGTTCTGCGTGGAGCAACCATTGTTTTCGTGGATATTCACCCGGACACGATGAACATTGATGAAACCAAAATTGAAGCCGCCATCACAGATAAAACCCGCGCCATTGTGCCAGTGCATTATGCAGGGGTAGCCTGTGAAATGGATACCATTATGGCATTGGCAGAAAAATACAATCTGTATGTTGTAGAAGATGCCGCACAGGGAGTTATGTCAACTTATAAAGGGCGTGCGCTGGGGACGATTGGTCATATTGGTTGTTTCAGCTTCCATGAAACTAAAAATTACTCAGCCGGAGGCGAAGGTGGAGCAACACTGATCAACGATCAATCCATGCTTGCCCGTGCCGAAGTTATCCGTGAAAAAGGGACTAACCGTGCTCAGTTTTTCCGGGGGCAGGTAGATAAGTATACCTGGCGTGACATTGGTTCCAGCTATCTGCTTTCTGACTTACAGGCGGCATTTCTGTGGGCACAACTGGAAGTTGCGGATAAAATCAATCATCGCCGCCTGACGCTATGGAATAACTATTATCAGGCGCTGAAACCATTGGCTGATAAAGGGCTGCTGACTTTGCCTGTTGTGCCAGAAAATCTGGAACACAATGCCCACATGTTTTATATCAAACTGAAAGATGTGGCAGAACGTAGTGAATTTAATCGTTTTATGAAAGAGGCGGATATCCTGACGGTATTCCATTACGTTGCACTGCATACCAGCCCGGCTGGTGAGAAATGTGGTCGTTTTCATGGCGAAGACCGCTTCACTACCCGTGAAAGTGAGCGCCTAGTGCGTTTACCGATGTTTTACAATATCACTGATGAAGAACAACAGATTGTCATCAGTCGCATCAAGGAATTTTTTGCCTGATATGTCACTTGCCAAAGCCTCAGTCTGGACGGCTGGCTCCACACTAATCAAAATTGGTGTGGGGTTACTGGTCGTTAAACTTCTGGCCGTCTCCTTTGGCCCGGCAGGGGTGGGGCAGGCGGGAAATTTCCGCCAGCTCATTACTGTTCTGGGAGTACTGTCTGGTGCCGGGATTTTCAATGGTGTGACCAAATATGTTGCGGAGCACCACTCTGAGCCGGAAAAGCTCAATGCTGTACTGGGAACGTCATCCTCAATTATTCTGGGGTTTTCTACCCTGCTGGCGGTAGTTTTCCTTTTATTCAGTGAAGCTATTAGTATTAGCCTGTTTGGTCACAACCATTACAAAACTGTTGTGCAGGCGCTCGCATTTATTCAAATGGGAATCGCTTATGCCAACTATTTTCTGGCTATTTTGAAAGGGTTCCGCGATGCTCAGGGAAATGCACTGGCCATTATACTCGGCAGCCTGACAGGGGTGATTGCTTATGGCCTGTGTTATTGGCTGGGAGGTTACGAAGGTGCACTGGCTGGTCTGGCTTTAGTCCCCGCTTTGGTGGTTTTGCCGGCAGGAATGATGTTACTGCAACGCAAAACGATAGCATTTTCAGCACTGAAACCTGCATGGGATCGCGCCATTGCCAGCCATTTGGGGAAGTTTACGCTGATGTCCTTGCTGACTTCCATTACACTGCCAGTCGCTTACATCATGATGCGAAACTTAATGGCTGAGCGTTATAGCTGGGAAGAAGTGGGGATTTGGCAGGGTGTAAGCAGTATTTCCGATGCTTATTTACAATTTATCACCGCTTCTTTCACCGTTTATTTGTTACCGACCCTTTCTCGACTGGAAAGTAAAAATAAGATCACCAGTGAGATCGTAAAGGCGCTGAAGTTTGTATTACCCGCAGTGGCTGTTGCCAGTTTTTCCGTCTGGTTACTGCGTGACTTTGTTATCTGGCTATTGTTTTCAGATAAATTTACCGCAATGCGGGATCTATTCGCGTGGCAGCTGGTGGGAGATGTTCTGAAAGTTTGTGCCTATGTTTTTGGCTATCTGGTGATAGCAAAAGCCGCCCTGCGCTTTTATATATTGGCGGAAGTCAGCCAGTTTCTGTTGTTGACCGGTTTTTCTCACTGGCTGATCCCGATAAATGGGGCGCTGGGGGCAGCACAATCTTATATGGCGACCTATGTCGTTTATTTTAGCCTTTGTTGTAGCGTATTTATTATTTATTGCAGACGAGCATGACAACCTTAATCCACGTTTTGGGATCGGATATCCCGCATCACAATCAAACGTTACTGCGTTTTTTTAATGACGTACTGGCACAGGAAACTAAGCCTTCAGCCAAGCCGTGTTTTATGGTGGTGGCTAAAGATGCTTCATGGCAAGACCCTTTATGGATAGCCGAAAATTATCCTGCTTTAACTATCACAACTTATGAAAACAAAGCAGTATTATCGCAGGCAGTCATCGCAATGGCACAGGAAGACCGGGCTAACCGCTTCTTTTTTCATGGGCAGTTCAATGCAGGCTTGTGGCTGGCTTTATTAGCCGGAAAAATCAAAAGTCATCAATTCTGGTGGCATGTGTGGGGGGCTGATTTGTATGAGGATTCCCGCCAGCTTAAATTTCGTATGTTCTATCTATTGCGCCGTCTGGCTCAGAAACGGGTTGGAAGAGTATTTGCGACACGGGGGGATCTTAACTATTTCTCGAAATCGCATCCGCGAGTACCGGCTTCACTGCTTTATTTCCCAACACGCATGACACCTTCGCTGACAGTGAAAGACAAACTATTTTCACCTGAAGGGATCACCATTTTACTGGGAAATTCAGGTGATCAATCTAATCGGCATATTGAAGCACTACACAAAATTCATCGTCAGTTCGGTTCAGAAGCTCGGCTTATCCTGCCAATGGGTTACCCCGATAATAATCAGGCTTATATTCAGAATGTAGAACAGGCCGCATTATCGTTATTCCGGGCTGAAAATATCAGAATACTGAAAGAAAAAATGACATTTGATGATTATTTATCATTACTGCGTCAATGTGATTTGGGCTATTTTATTTTTCAGCGTCAGCAGGGAATAGGAACGCTTTGCCTGCTGATTCAACAGGGGATCCCTTTTGTTCTGAGCCGCCAGAATCCATTCTGGCAGGACTTAGCCGAACAGCAAATACCGGTTCTGTTTGATGGTGATGAACTGAATAAGCATTGGGTGCAGGAAGCGCAGCGTCAGATGCTGTCTCTCGATAAGAAGGCAATCGCTTTTTTTGATCCTAACTTTGTCAAAGGGTGGAAAATTGCCCTGCTGGAAGCATCTGGAGAGCTGCAATGACGCTGGTGCAATTTGGTGGGCTGTTTGTTGTTTATGCAATCTCGTTGATTTTTATTCTGACACTGACGTATCAAGAATTTCAGCGCGTTCGTTTTAATTTTAATATTTTTTTCTCACTGCTTTATCTGCTGACTTTTTATTTTGGTTTCCCACTGACAAGCATACTGGTTTTTCAGTTTGATGTTCAAGTCGTACCGGCGAGTTCACTGCTGTATGCAATATTGGCATCAACTTGTTTCTATGCCATTTATTATGTCAGTTATAAAGTACGTCTCAGGTACCGGGTATCGGAGAAGGAGAGCGCAACGAGTGGTCTTGTTCCGCGTAAGCCATTGTTCACCATGAACCGGGTGGAGACTAATCTGGCGTGGCTTTTGTTGGCGGGTATAGCCATTTTTTCTGTTGGCTCTTTCTTCCTGCAAAATGGTTTTCTGTTATTTAAGCTACAGTCGTACAGCCAGATCTTTTCCAGTAAGGTTTCCGGAGTAGCGCTTAAACGCTTTTTCTACTTCTTTATCCCCGCCATGCTGGTGGTATTTTTCCTGAAACCGACCAAAACGCGTTGGCTGTTATTTTTAGTGGGAACCGTTGGATTCGGCATTCTGACTTATGTGATTGTCGGAGGAACACGGGCCAATATCATTATTGCGTTTGCACTGTTTCTGTTCATCGGTATTGTCCGGGGCTGGATTACATTGTGGATGCTGCTTTTGGCCGGTGTTATTGGGATTGTCGGTATGTTCTGGCTGGCCCTGAAGCGTTATAGCCTTGATGTGAGCGGAGCAGAAGCATTTTATACTTTCCTGTATTTGACCCGTGATACTTTTTCTCCGTGGGAAAATCTGGCTTTGCTGCTGGATAACTACAGCAAAATTGACTTTCAGGGATTGGCCCCGATTATCCGGGATTTCTATGTTTTTATTCCGGGCTGGGTCTGGCCGGACAGGCCGAATCTGGTGTGGAACACAGCTAATTATTTTACCTGGGATGTGTTGAATAACCACTCTGGTTTAGCGATTTCCCCGACACTGATAGGCTCTCTGGTTGTTATGGGGGGCGTGTTTTTTATACCGCTTGGGGCAGTTGTTGTTGGCCTGATTATCAAGTGGTTTGACTGGATTTATGAAGCCGGGAAACAGGAAGCAAACCGTTATAAAGCAGCTATTTTACAGGCATTCTGCTTTGGCGCGATTTTTAACATGATAGTCCTTGCCCGTGAAGGTATGGATTCTTTTGTTTCTCGTGTTGTGTTTTTTGGTGTTGTCTTTGGTCTGTGCCTGATAGTAGCAAAATTGCTGTACTGGCTGTTCGATAGTGCAGGGCTTGTTCGGAAGTTTGTCATCACCAATATGTCTGTATCACCAGAAACACCTGCTCGGGTGGATGTAAGGAGCAAAAATGGCGCTGAATGATATTCGTAAATATCGTATCCGTGGTCTGGAACTATGGGGATTTCAGGGAATGTCACATTTCCTCGATCATCTTTTTCAGGATGGGCAGGTCAAGACAGGAACACTGGTGGCTATCAACGCAGAGAAAGTGCTTACTGCTGAGAAAGACAAGGCACTGAGCACACTGCTGGATGAAGCGGAATATCTTTATGCAGATGGCATCAGTATTGTGCGTGCCATTCGGCGTAAATATCCGGATGCGCAGGTGTCACGCATTGCGGGCGCGGATTTATGGGAAGCCCTGATGGAGCGCGCAGGACGTGAAGGTACTCCGGTCTTTTTGGTGGGAGGCAAACCGGAAATTCTGACGCAGACAGTAAATAAACTTCGTAAACAGTGGAATGTCAATATCGTAGGCAGTCAGGATGGTTATTTTACCGCTGATGAGCGCAATGCGGTATTTGAACGTATCCGTGCCAGTGGTGCAAAGATTGTTACGGTTGCAATGGGCTCGCCAAGGCAGGAAATTTTTATGCGTGACTGCCGAAAAGTGCATTCTGGCTCACTGTATATGGGGGTCGGGGGAACGTATGATGTTTTCACTGGGCATGTGAAGCGTGCGCCAAAAGTCTGGCAGAATTTAGGTCTGGAATGGCTTTATCGTCTGTTGTCACAGCCTAGCCGTATCCGCCGGCAAATCAAACTGTTGAGGTTTTTGGGGTATTACTACAGCGGTAAGCTGTAGGTGATATTTTAATTGCTGTTAACCCACTGTGCTCGTCTTAATGTTAGGGATGGTGCAGTGGGCTGTCTTACCTTAGTCCACTTCATTTAACTATCTTCGTTGACTCGATTTTACAATTTTTTATTTCACTGATAGGCAAAACGTGCTTTGATCCCTGCCTTTTTACAACTTATCTTCACAACCATTGATTATTAATTCCTGTATTTTTTCTGTTTGCAAATAAATATAGACACCATAAAAATGGATAGGGAGTTTTATGAGTGATTCGAAACAAGATCTGCCCGAGCAGGGGCTGCAAAGAGGACTTGAAGCGCGACATATTGAGCTGATTGCGCTAGGTGGCACAATCGGTGTCGGGCTGTTCATGGGCTCTGCCAGTACCCTGAAATGGGCTGGCCCTTCAGTTTTACTGGCTTACATTATTGCCGGTCTTTTTGTCTTTTTCATTATGCGGTCAATGGGCGAAATGCTATTTCTTGAGCCTGTTACCGGTTCATTTGCTGCTTTTGGTCATAAATACCTCAGCCCCTACTGGGGATGTCTGACCGCTTGGGGTTACTGGTTCATGTGGGTTTCTGTCGGGATTTCAGAAATTACCGCTGTGGGAGTCTATGCTGAATTCTGGTTCCCTGATTTACCACAATGGGTAGCGGCTTTGGTGGCGGTTAGTCTGGTGGCACTGGCTAATCTGGCCGCTGTGCGGCTGTATGGAGAACTGGAATTCTGGTTTGCAATGATCAAAGTCACCACGATTATTGTGATGATTTTAGTGGGAATCGGGCTGATATTTTTTGGATTAGGTAATGACTGGCAAGCCATCGGTCTTGATAATCTGACGACTCATGGTGGTTTCTTTGCCGGTGGTTGGAAAGGATTTTTGTTTGCATTGTGTATTGTGGTTGCATCCTATCAGGGCGTCGAGTTGGTTGGTATTACCGCTGGTGAAGCCAAGAACCCACAGGTTACCCTGAAAAAAGCAATCAACAATATTCTGTGGCGTATTCTGATTTTCTATGTCGGGGCGATTTTCATTGTTGTCACCCTGTTTCCATGGACTGAGATAGGCAGTCATGGAAGCCCGTTCGTCATGACTTTTGCTAAAGTTGGTATTGCTTCTGCAGCGGCAGTGATTAACTTTGTGGTACTGACTGCGGCCCTTTCCGGATGTAATAGCGGCATGTACAGCGGAGGCAGGATGTTGTATGCGCTGGCTGAAAATCGTCAGTTGCCGGCTTCATTGCGTAAGCTATCGAAAAATGGTGTACCTGTCAGATGTGTTGCAATCACTATTGGTTGTCTGATTGCCGGTTCCAGCCTGAATTATTTGATCCCAAATCCACAGTCTGTTTTTGTGTATGTCTATAGCGCCAGTGTCCTGCCGGGGATGGTACCGTGGTTTGTGATTCTGGTGAGCCAGCTACGTTTCCGTCAGCATCATCAGGAAGCCCTGAAACAGCACCCGTTTAAATCGATACTTTTCCCTTATATCAATTACCTGACACTGATTTTCTTGTCTTGTGTATTGATTGGGATGGCGATTAATCCGGATACGCGTTTTTCACTCATGGTTGGTGGTGCCTTCCTGCTGATTGTGTCACTGATTTATTGGGTAATAAAATTTATCCGGGAACAAAAACAGATAGAAAATGTAGGGTAAATTTTCATCTGAAAAACAATTTGCGGTGGGGAAGTGCTGTCTTTATCAACGAAATGAATAAAGCATAATCAAACGCACCATTTCTTTAAAAAAAGCACTGGACAGTTGGAGATTAAATCCGTACTATCCTCCACCGCAACGGCGTTAAGCGCCCGTAGCTCAGCTGGATAGAGCGCTGCCCTCCGGAGGCAGAGGTCTCAGGTTCGAATCCTGTCGGGCGCGCCATTTAAAGCGTGCAAGAGCAGTGACAATGGGTTATCGTGGTACGGCGTTGTAAGCAGTAATAAAAGATATGTTATGGTGGCTATAGCTCAGTTGGTAGAGCCCTGGATTGTGATTCCAGTCGTCGCGAGTTCGAGTCTCGTTAGCCACCCCATCTTTTTTATGACATTGCGAGGGTGGCGGAATTGGTAGACGCGCTAGCTTCAGGTGTTAGTGTCCTTACGGACGTGGGGGTTCAAGTCCCCCCCTTCGCACCATAAAAAAGAAAATGAGTATCTTAGCTTTAAAAAATATTTCGGCGAGTAGCGCAGCTTGGTAGCGCAACTGGTTTGGGACCAGTGGGTCGGAGGTTCGAATCCTCTCTCGCCGACCAGATTCTTAAGAAAAGCCCTGCTATAAGCAGGGCTTTTCTTATTGTATTTAAAGAAAATAAAAAATATTTCCCTTTCCCTAAATCTCCTTTGCTTTTCTGATACTCGATTCTTTTGAAATAGATTGTTTTTATTAGTTTGCAATTTTATTAACTTTTTGTTTTTAAAATTGTTTTAATCTCAGTGTTGTATTTCAACGACAAACGATACCCTTTACTGTCTCTTATTGGAGACATATAACTTGTTGATTATATTTGAGTGTAATTTAGATGCTGAATTGTTGTCTCAAATGAGAGACGGTATTTGGCGTATTTTCTAGAAAGCTAACCTATTCATTTGATCTCTTATGCTGTTTTTTCATCGAGTGGACTTTAGATTTAGACTATAGAGTTATTTATGTGCCCGTAATTGGGTGAGGAGAAAATCTGGCATGGAAAATGCATTAGTAAAATCGTAGATGCTCATCCCACTCCTTATGACAGCATAGCTTCATAAACCTCGGGATGATGTAGAGCTGATGCTGGTGCCTATGGTCCATGTTATAGATGAGTAAGCAATTGTCTTTTCATCACGAACCGGACATAACGTTGAGTGAGGCACTATCCGTCTGTAGACCTGATTGTATTTATGCACCTGTCTTTTATCGTGACAGGTGTTTTTTTTGCCTGTTATTTTCTTTTCTGCATATTGTTCAGCATTTTTGCCATGATTAACGGTGATTTCCCTGTCTGAGTTGTTAATCATGACAAATTTCTAAAGGTTACGCTTCTTCTGAGGTACTTTCTCGTTTCAGTGTCAGCATAAAGCCTTTAGTACGTATTTGAGCGGCTTCTTCACGTTTATGCAGCCTATCCAGCGCATCAGCAAGCCAGGCATAATCATGGGCATCAGGACGCTGTGCAAGGGCTGCCTTAAATGCTGTTTCTGCTTTAGCCCACTCGCCATGACGTAATGCTATTTGCCCCAATGTACTGTTAAGCAGAGGTGTTTCACCATGTTGCTTCAGTAAATGTGACAGTGATTTTTGCACG
The DNA here is from genome assembly GCF_963894935.1 of Xenorhabdus sp. PB61.4. Classification (NCBI taxonomy): domain Bacteria; kingdom Pseudomonadati; phylum Pseudomonadota; class Gammaproteobacteria; order Enterobacterales; family Morganellaceae; genus Xenorhabdus; species Xenorhabdus sp. PB61.4. Next base: position 4,098 of record NZ_CAWQJR010000158.1, on the reverse strand, counting down.
GCCTCGGAATTACCCGCTTTTAAGTGAGGAAGCAGCAGTAACAGCCGGTCATCATATTGTTGCTTTAATCCGTCGAGAATAATTCGCTGTGCAGTTTCATGATCATTACACTCGATCAGATGTTCAGCCATCGCAACCTGTAGCGCTGTTTCATTGCGGATCTTGCGGTGTTGATCTTTCCACCATGCTTTTAATCCGGCACTGCCTTTTTCTGCCATGACCTGATTCATCAGCCCGATATACGCTTGCTGATGCAATTGAGACATTTGCTCTTCGTCATGCAGACCCACTTTTTTGATCGCAGGTAAAATATCAATCAGCGACTGATAGGCACCTGAGCGCATATACGCCTGTTCAGCGAGTCGTAACACTTCCGGATGTCTCGGTGCTGTATCCAGTAACTTATCTACACTGTTACGGGCTGCATGGGTTTCCCCTTGTGCTAACTGGATACGTGTGCGGGTAATATCGACAGGCAGTTGGTCTTTATCTGCAACTTCGGCGGCGCGCTCGATATATTGATTAGTGCGGAAATAATCCCCTCGTTGCTGAGCCGCTTCCGCAGCAAGCAGGTAGTTAACGACAGGGTCTTCTGCATGATCAGCATTACGTGTCATTAAATGTTCAACCTGTTTGAAGTCCCCCTCAGCCAGCTTGAGTAATGCTTGTCTGGTTTGTAAACGGGCGCGCTTACGCTTATACCCGCCAAAAATCCAGCTATGGGTAAAAGTGCCGGTGCGTTTTAATCTGCGGTAGCACCAGCCGATAAAAATCAGCAGGAATTGCAGCAGAAGGAACATAATCACTAAACCGGTCACGCTGGTAGTGATATCGTAATTGTCGGTCCGGATAAGAACGTATCCCTGATGTCCTGACAGGAAAGGGCCAAGAACAACACCGATAATAAGGATGACAAACAATAATAATATTTTCAGCATCTTCAACCCTCCTGAACAGGTGTTTCCGCCTGAGCTGGGGCATTTTCAGACTTTGGCTGATGCTGGGCTTCCGGCAGAGGTTGAGAAGCCGGCTGATAGATACGCTTACGTACTAAATCGGCCAGAATGGGCTGGCTGCTTAATTGTTCAGGCATTTCAATGGAAAGAGGCTGTTTTTCCAGCGTTTTCAATTCTTCCAGAAAGGTAATGGTGTCTGGCAATGAGGTATCAAAATAAGCGTTCACCCAGGTTGAAACAGATTCTAGTGAGTCCCGATAAGTATCACTTTGTCGGCGGGGAACAGCCTGGGCTGCAATTAACAGTTTAGAGCGAATATTTTCTCGTAGGTAGATTTCCTGCTTTGGTGCTAATAAAGGCTCTTTGGAGCCATCACGCGGTCTGATAGTGATGAAGTTATCCATAAAACTGTGCCAGCTTTTGCTCAGATTCTGACGCCAGTCAGAGAGTGAGGCACTGATCTCTTTACCGTCTTCATCCATGGGTTTCCCTTGTTCCACTTTATCAACCAGCGGTAAGTTATCTACCTGATTTGATAAGTTATTCAGGGTCAGAATGATACCATCCAGATCGACTTGTTTAATTTTGGACAGCGTATCCATATCTGTCTTAATCGCTGAACGGGCAGGCATTAAGCTGGCGTCATTCATATCCGCAAGACTGTTGTCAGCGTCTTTTAGTAGTGCAAGGGCGGTGGCAATATCCTGATCACCCCATATCTTGCGGCTGGCCATTTTCACGAGAAAATTTGCTTGTGCCAGACGCCAGTTCTCAACGTCAGAATTCGTAATGGCAGAAACTCGATCCTGAAGTTCTGCCATGCGGCTGTCCACTTGCTGGATTTGTTGCTGGTTTTTCGTCTCTTCTTTCTGCAAGCCCTGTTTTAACTGTTCAATTTTGCTGTCAGCATCCTGCTTATCGACAGATTGCTGTTGTATGAGGGAAGCAACCTGAGTTTGCAGATTGAGGTTTGCAGCTCTTAATGCCTCGTTCTGTTGTTTATTGTGATAATAAAGATAGAGCCCACCGGCGCCTACTGCCAAGGCAATGGCAATTGAGAGAGTACTGCCCACCCATCCATAATTTCTGGATTTGCGAGGAGCCTTTTCAGGCTGCTGAGGGTGTTGTGTCTCAACCGCATCAGTGGATTTCTTTTGTTCCGTCATAATGGACATCCCATATTGGTTTATTCCAGCGCCTGCATTAAGGCGTCATTATCTGCACTCTTAGCTACTTTTATTACTTGCCAGCCCAGTGTCCGGGCGATACCGGCGAGGCGTTCACTGACTACAATCAGTCGGCAATTTAATAACCACGCTTTGCTATTACTACTATCATTAGCGTTACCTTCAGCGCTATCACCTTCAATAACTAAGTTATATAACAGTCGTAACATTTCGCCACTGGTAACAACGATGGTTTTTATACCACACCGCCGCCAGTAATGACTGAACTCAGCTGAATGATATTTGACAGCTCGACGTGCATAGCATTCACAGTAGTCGACTTCTGCTCCTCTTGCCCGCAGGGTTGAAGCAATCATTTCACGGCCACCATTACCCCGGAGTAATAAAACTTTTTTATTCTCCACCTGCTGCAAGGAGGGGAGTTGCAGTAAATCTTCACTTGTTTCTCCCTGCTCTGGCCAGAGAATGCTTTTCCCTGTTTTTTGATGAAAAAACAGGGAAGTTGATTTACCGATACCATAATAAGATAGTCTGTCAGACCATGACAGGCTATCTTGTCCAAGCTGCTCACAGGCATAATGAACGGCATTTTTGGAGAGCAGAAAAACAAAATCACCTGCCGTTAGCCTTTGCAGTTTCTGAGACAGCAAGGGCAAATCGGCCCCCGGATGAATTGAAATAAGTGGCGCACTGAATGCCGTTTTACCAGCAGCTTTTAACCGATTAACCAATTCTTCTCCTGCGGGGGCAGGGCGGGTGATTAAGATACTCATGCAGGTAGATCTCTCTGATAAACGTCAACCAGAATCTGGCGGGCACCTTTCTCCAATAATTCTTCGGCCAGTGAAATACCCGCCTGACAAGCTTCTTCGGATGATATTGCTTTATCACTGCTGATAGTGCTTTGACTACAGCTCGTTTTTTCACTACAACTCGTTCTTTCACTACAACTCGTTCTTTCACTACAAATAGTTCTTTCGCCCCGGATGATGTTACTGCCATCAGGTGCGCCAACAAGCGCTCGTAACCAGATATTATCGCCCTGCCAGATGGCATAACTACCAATAGGAACCTGGCAGCCCCCTTCCAGACGGGTATTCATGGCTCGTTCAGCGAGGACACAAATTTCCGTGTTTTTATGATTTAAAGGCGCAAGTAACTCACGGGTCTGTATGTCATCCAGACGGCACTCGATACCAACGGCACCTTGCCCGACAGCAGGAAGCAGTAATTCCGGCGCGAGTGGCATCCGGATGCGATCTTCCAGCCCTAATCTCTTCAGCCCGGCAGCGGCAAGGATAATTGCATCATAATCACCCTTGTCCAGTTTGCTTAAACGGGTGCCAACGTTGCCACGTAAGTCGCGGATCACAAGGTCAGGACGAAGATGGCGCAGCTGACACTGGCGGCGCAAACTGGATGTGCCGACGATACTGCCGATTGGGAGGTCATCGAGTGAGGCGTATTCTACTGAAACAAAAGCATCTCGTGGATCTTCCCTTTCACAGATTGTGACCAATCCCAAACCATCAGGAAATTCGACTGGGACATCTTTCATGGAATGAACGGCAATATCAGCGCGATTTTCAAGCATTGCCAGTTCCAGCTCTTTTACAAATAACCCTTTGCCACCAACCTTGGCGAGAGGGGTATCAAGAATGATATCTCCACGGGTGGTCATAGGAATTAACTCAACCTGCAAATCAGGATGAAAATGTTTTAGTTGTTTTTGAACATATCGAGCTTGCCACATAGCCAGAGGGCTTTGGCGAGTCGCAATGCGAATGGTTTTCATTGTCATGGATAATAGTATTGGATAATTGTATTAATTAACGGCAATTGGAGGTTTTTAACCTCAGAAGTGAAAAATAGAACAGTAAAAATAGATCTCTTTTAACACTTCGATAATGTTTTTTCCAGTTAAGAAAAACTCGAATAGTATATAAATATACAGT
>NZ_CAWQJR010000157.1:0-39173 GCF_963894935.1 Xenorhabdus sp. PB61.4 | reverse complement strand
ATTGGCAGTGCCAGAAATATAATTTTAGTTAATTCAGTGATTATAGATATTTTATGTAATTTTAATTTATTAGGATTTAATTCTCTGCTGTTTTTGGCAGAGTGTTTCATTTAAAACAATTTAACCGATAAGATAAGTAAAAGGTAAGGAGCATATCTATGTATAAAATTGATTATAACTCATACCGTTCAATCAAAAGTTTTAATCGACGTCCACGTTTTTTAGTGATGCATTACACTGCATTAAATTTCGAAAAATCTATTGAGGCATTGACGGGTGAAGGGGTCAGTGCGCATTATTTAGTGCCTAATCCTGATGACCCAACATATAAAGCAGCTGGATTTGACAGTATTCGTATTTTTAATCTGGTTGATGAGCCTGAAAGAGCCTGGCATGCGGGAATGAGTAGTTGGTCAGGGCGAAATAACCTGAATGATACATCTATCGGCATAGAAATTATTAATGAAGCCAGTGATAATTGTGGTGTCATAACTTTTCCACCCTATCATCCAGAGCAGGTTAATGCGATCAAGGAGTTAGTCATTAATATACTACAGCGATACCCGGATATTACCCCGACTCATGTTATCGGGCATTCTGATATTGCCGTAGGTAGGAAAAGTGATCCTGGCCCTGCGTTCCCCTGGAAAGAGTTGTATGAAGCAGGAGTAGGAGCGTGGTATGACGAAGAGGTAAAACAAAAATATATTAAAAAGTTTAACCAGTCTTTTCCTGATAGAGCCGATATTCTGGAGAAATTTAGCCAGTATGGTTATGATGTCCCTGACTTGAATGATAATGACGGTTTTAAAAATTTGATTAAAGCATTTCAAATGCACTTTCGCCAGTCAAATTATGATGGAATTTCTGATATAGAAACCATCGCAATTATATATGCTTTAGTTGAAAAGTATTTTCACAAAGCCTAGGAAATAATAGAACAATTATTCGTAATATGATGTTATGAAATTTTCATTAATGTCTTATCTTAGAGTTTGTTTGTATTAAATACAGTCCCGGCAAACGATAAGAACGAATTACACTCTTTATTTTTTAAGCTGTCTCTTTTGGACTACACCTCTTCAACCGGTCATCTTATTTATAAAATATGGTGACCAGAGATGTATTAAAATCTCACCAAAAACTAGCCATTGACTGAGCTGATTTTTCCTTTACTGCCAGGATACAATTCTAAACTTCACTGAATATAATTCCATTTATATCTTTTCCATATAAATTAAATTATTGATAATAATAGAAATTATTAATTCTGTGCTTTTTTAAACTCTATGCCATTATTAATATAAATTATAGGTAATATCTATTTTAGGTAAAATTTATTGTTTTAATCGAATATATTGTTATGCTTTTTTGTTTCATCCTTGCTCTTTGGTAAATGCTAATCTAATCTTAATGTTTTCTTTATGGATTTTTTTAATCCATGGATTATATAAAGTGTTTTATGCTGAAAATATCTTAAACTGTGTTGTGGTAGCAATAGAATAAATTTTCTGGAGCATAGACAAATAACTATGCGTTTATGGTTGTATGTTTATAACGATAGTCATCAGAGGTAGGGTGCGGCCAGAAAACGAGGCAACTTAAAAGACGACGAATATATACCATTACGAAGATTGTCAGGAGCCTATGATGGGAGTACGGTTAGTTGTGATTGTCATGACGGTAGGGGTAGTTACAGCCATATATAATACCGCTGAGGCAAAATCACCTTATGATGGCGAATATTTGTGCAAAATAAATAAGGAATTGAATGATGCTACTCTCAGGAGTGGCGGGATGTATTTTTTTTCTGCAAATCAGGATACAGCTACAGTTTCTTATAAAAATGCGAGTTTTATTATTCATGAAATAAAACCTCAAGAATTTGTCAGCCCTAAATTAACTCTGATCACTAAATTTGGCATCTTAAATAAAAAAGATCTCTTAGAGATAGGTGAAAACACTTTAATATATGGTGGGAAAGGTCATGGATTGGGGTATTTTAGACCGGGTAAAAATGAGTTTTTTATTTCTAAAATAAATATTCCTAGCCTAAAGGGGGCTTATATTCTCTCTTTAGAGTACTGTGTCAAAAAACGATGAGTAATACGGAATAAAATTTTACCTAAAGAAATCAGGTTATTGAGTTAAATTAGCCTATGTTGTTAATGGATTTCTATTATGAAACATTGCGAACTACTGAATAATTCTTCATGCTACCGCTCCTCATAGCCATTCATCTGAATCATGCCTTTCAATCTAATGTGATAGATCACATTGCGATTAGTACATTTTAGAGAATCAGTCAGACTATTTTGAGAATTGAATAATAAAAAGCCAGTTTTTTATTTTAACTGGCTTATTTTTTCAGCATTGGCATAGTTTTTTACATGAAACGTTTTGTTGACAGACGAATAACAACACAATGTACATTGGAGAAGAAAGATTTTACAGATTTCATGATGGTTTCCTTTCAGAGTTTATAAATTGTGATTTACTTCACGAAAATCTAAATTCTGAGTGGCATTTTATGCACAAACAGAAAAGAGTCAAGGTATTTATTAAATTATTTTTTTAAAATTTAAAATATTTTTGTAACTTCATGTAACCAATTGAAATTAAAGTTTTAATTGGTTGGTTGTGTAACTATAACCTGTTGATTTATCACCATTTGTACTGTGACATATGCGTATAACTTTTTAATCTGTCTATACTTTACCCAGAAGAATAAGTTTTAACCTGATAGTGAGTTCAACTATTGGAGGGCGCTTATGGAAATCAGTGAAAATGGCATCAATGCAATAAAAAGTTATGAGGGCCTGAGGCTAAAAGCTTATCCAGATCCTGCGACAGGCGCTGAGCCTTGGACAATAGGTTATGGACATACAAAAGGAGTTGTTCCCGGTCAGGTGATTACCAGCCAACAAGCAGAAGCATTTTTACGTGAAGATTTAACCCCTATTTATGCCGTCTTACAACGATTCGTTAAGGTAGCTTTAACACAGGGACAATTCGATGCGTTATGTTCGTTCATTTTTAATGTGGGTATTGGTAATTTTCTTCGTTCAACGTTACTGAAAAAATTGAATGAGGGTAATCAGCAAGGTGCTGCGCAGGAATTTCTGAAATGGGATCAGGCCAACGGGCACGAATTACCCGCGTTACTGGCCCGTCGAAAATCCGAACAAAAAATGTTTCTATCATGTGCTGGCTCTTTCACCAGCACATAATTAATACCCCAGATAACTATTTTATATCAGCATCAATGACCTGATAGAAAGCATTGGATGTATCAGCGATTGTCCAGACACCAAGGATCACGTGGTAGCCTGAGCGCTCAGGAACCTCACAGTTAATATTCACTTCCTGTTCTGGCCGTTTTCCATGATCTTCCTGTGTGCAGAAAGGCGTAAGATCGAATTGTGCGCGAGCAAGAGGTTTATTCGGATCCCAGTCAGGTTTAGTTATAAAAAACTGCCATGATGTCGTGCTGTGTCGGGCAGTTAAATGCCATTTAAATGTATTTTGTCCTTTATTAACCGGAACGTGATGCCAACGATCTGCGCTTTGTTCATTGAGCTGTTTGAATTGTCCAACACCCGCACTGGCTATCTGGCCATCAGGTGGCCCTGCTTCAGGAAATCCTTTCGGGCCTTCAACAGATTGGGGTTCATACATGACAGGCCCACAATTTTTATTGATTCCTTTTTTACACAGAAGGGCTCTGCTTGGAGGGTTTTCTATATAGCCATGGCGATTCTGAGACTCAGCATTAGCGAATAGAGGAGTAGTGAATAAAGCTGTCAGTCCTACTAACAATAATGGCTTTTTAATATTCATGATAAAAGTCCTATTTTCCGTGCTTGACTGTAAAAATAGTAAATTTATTAATGTGTTATATTAAATCACTATTATAAAATATATGTGATTTATACAGTAATACATATGAGTGTTTATAACAAAATCATTAAGTTATAAATACTTAATTTATATTACAGGTATAATAGAAGGAGAGAATTTCTAAAAGAAGGTGGGGATATATAACAAAGAACCCTCCCAGAAAACAGGGAGGGTTAAGGAATAATAAGCAAATGAGGGTGTGTGAAAACATACTTTGATAATAATATATGTTACATGAATCTAGCATACAATAAACAGATAATAAATAGCTCTCTTTTTTTATAAATTTGAATACAATACGTGTCATAACCTGTCATGATAACATCGATCTTTAGGTGGTTAATGCTTTGATTATTAATTGAATTTTCTGGATGATTTTTCTCATGAAACGGTTATTGCGTTTTTTAGTTCTATTTTTAGTGCTGAAATAATCCCATCAACAGAAATTCCTTGCACTGGCGGTGAAATTTCTTTATCGCAAAATTCACGCCAAATAAAAAAAGTGAGTTCAGCTCCATCTGTAAGGTGTGACTCTGATGGTTTCCCAAAATTACCTAATATCCGATAACGTTCATCACTCCAGAATAAATTCAATATCCATTGTGATACAGGTATAAAATGAAAGTGAAATGGTGTATTGGGTGTATGACCATATCTTCTTATACACTTCGTCTTTCAAGTTGCTTCTTTGTTGGCTGCGTTCGTTCACCCCGGTCACATAGTTATCTATGCTCCCGGGGATTCACTCTCTTGCCGCCGCGATGCATCTTGAAATCCATTATGTATATATAGAGGTTTTTTGGAAAAATAATTTTTTTTAAGGTTTTTTCAATATATCCCATAAGAATTCCCATTTCCTGTATGGCTTTGTTTGATAAATCACAAATATTCATATGGTTATGACTGGATTGTAGTATCACATAGCCAGGAAGGGATGAATCAATCCTATGATTAACAATCCAATTATTTGTTTTTAGAATTATTTTTTCGTTTGGGATTTTCATGTCATAAATTTCTCAGTATTTAAATTTTATTACCGCATAATAAGCTAATTTCTATCAATTTATATAGATTCAATAAAATTTGTTGTCTTAATTATTCTATTATGGGTGGAAAAATTAAAATTTAATATTTTTTTATCCACTTTATTATTTCATTGTTGAAGAGGATTTTATTAATAAGGAAAGTGACATGAAAAATAAACAAATAACGATTGAGCAGGCAAAGGAATTCTTTTGCGATGGAATGACCGTTATGGTTGGCGGATTTATGGCAGTTGGCACTCCACCACATTTAGTTACAGCGTTATTTGATTCAGGGGTAAAAGATTTGACCCTTATTACCAATGATACTGCGCTCGTTAATATTGGTCTGGGGCCTTTGATTGTCAATGGGCGGGTAAAAAAAGTCATTGCTTCTCATATCGGAACTAATCCGGAAACAGGCCGCCGCATGATTTCCGGTGAAATGGAAGTGCAGCTGATACCACAAGGAACACTGGCTGAACGGATCCGTTGTGCTGGTGCGGGATTGGGTGGTTTTCTAACACCAACAGGTGTGGGAACCATGGTGGAAGAAGGAAAAGAGAAGAAAATGATCAATGGTCGTGAATATCTTCTGGAGCTGCCATTATATGCTGATCTGGCTCTGATTCAGGCCCATAAAGCCGATACCTTCGGCAATCTGATTTATCATCTCAGCGCCCGTAATTTTAACCCGCTTATTGCTCTGGCCGCAGATACTACATTTGTTGAACCGGATGAAATTGTTCCTGTTGGTTCTCTCGATCCGGATCAGATTGTCACGCCGGGGGCCATTATTGATTATCTCATTGTTAAATAAAGAGGGAATTAACCATGGACGTCAAAGAATTGATCGCTCGCCGTGTAGCCCTTGAATTGAACGATGGAGATATCGTTAACCTTGGTATTGGTCTTCCGACTCAGGTGGCGAACTATTTGCCAGAGGGAGTGCATATTACCCTACAGTCTGAAAACGGTTTTCTCGGTTTGGGGCCTGTTACACAGATCGATAAAGATTTGGTGAACGCAGGAGGGCAGCCCTGTGGTGTCTTGCCGGGAGCTTCTATGTTTGACAGTGCTTTTTCTTTTGCACTGATCCGGGGTGGTCATATTGACGTCAGTGTACTGGGGGGCTTGCAGGTTGACCAGAATGCGAATCTGGCTAATTGGATGATACCGGGAAAAAGGATAACGGGTATGGGTGGTGCAATGGATTTGGTCACTGGGGCTCGTAAGGTGATTATTGCAATGGAACATTGTGCAAAAGAGGGTTCAGCCAAAATTTTGCGTGAGTGTACTATGCCACTGACAGCAGTAAATGCGGTGGATACATTGATCACGGAACTTGCAGTATTCCGTTTCGAAAATAATCAGATGATATTGTTTGAGTATGCACCGGGTATAGACATTGACACTATCAAAGTGAAAACTGAGGCTGAATTTATCATCTCTCCTAATGTAAAGCCGATGTTTTCTGGTGTGATCGGAGATGGCCTATGATAGGTCGCATTTCTCGTATAATGACACGGATTGTTAGCCGCTACCTGCCTGATCCCCTCATCTTCGCCATGTTACTCACCATACTTACCTTTTTCATTGCGCTATCGTTGACGCCCAGCACTCCTGTGGATCTGGCAAAAATGTGGGGGGATGGTTTCTGGAACTTACTTGCCTTCGGAATGCAGATGGCGCTGATTATAGTCACGGGACATGCACTGGCAAGTTCCGATCCGGTTAAGCGCTTTCTGAGGCTGACTGCTTCACTGGCAAAAAATCCTGCTCAGGGAGTGATGTTAGTGACTTTTTTTGGCTCCGTTGCCTGTGTGATTAATTGGGGATTTGGTCTGGTTGTCGGCGCGATGTTTGCCCGTGAAGTAGCACGTAGGATACCCGGCTCTGATTATCCGCTGCTGATTGCTTGTGCTTACATCGGCTTTCTGACATGGGGAGGGGGTTTTTCCGGCTCAATGCCGCTGTTGGCAGCAACTCCCGGTAATCCGGTTGAACATATTTCAGGCCTGATACCCATTAGCCAGACCCTATTTACCAGTTACAATATCTTTATCACTCTCAGCCTTATCGTTGTGATGCCGTTTGTCACCCGTATGATGATGCCGAAGAAAGAGGATATTGTGATAATCGATCCAGTCTTGCTGGAAGAAGAGCCTGATTATCAGAAAAAATTGCCAGAAAATGCCCCGTTATCTGAACGTATGGAAGAAAGCCGTATTATCGCAGGGCTTATCGGAATACTGGGATTTACCTACCTCGGCATATATTTCTTCAGCAATGGTTTTAATATTACCATCAACACAGTCAACATGATTTTCCTGCTGACCGGTTTATTACTGCATAGAACCCCGATGGCGTATATGCGAGCGATAAGTGCAGCGGCGAAAAGCACTGCGGGTATTCTGGTGCAGTTTCCTTTTTATGCCGGTATTCAGTTAATGATGGAAGGCTCAGGATTGGGTAGGCTTATCACTGAGTTTTTTATTAGCGTTGCCAACAAAGACACATTCCCGATGATGACGTTTTTAAGTTCTGCACTAATTAACTTTGCTGTGCCGTCTGGTGGAGGTCACTGGGTTATTCAGGGGCCGTTTGTCATGTCTGCGGCTGAAGCTTTGGGGGCTGATTTAGGTAAATCGGTTATGGCTATTGCGTACGGTGAGCAATGGATGAACATGGCGCAACCATTCTGGGCATTACCGGCACTGGCTATTGCAGGTCTGGGTGTGCGCGACATTATGGGTTATTGCATCACCGCGCTGCTTTTCTCCGGCCTGATATTTATTATAGGACTTACCTTGTTTTATTAAAGGATACACTTCGCGGTGGCCGGTTTTTGTCGCTCCTTTGCCGCCGCGATACATCCTGAAATCCATTGTGTATAAATAATTTTTTGTTTTAGGGTAATTTCGCCACTCTGGCTTCGACTACGACACCCAGAATATGAATATTCTCACTGAGAGGTATCATACTGTACTGAGGATTCAGTGGCTTAAGATATGTATCATATCCTTCCATAATTAATTGTTTAAACGTTAATTTTTCCTCACCCTCAAGTTTTGCAATAACTAATTTATTAGCGAGGGGTTTTACTTTCGGGTCTACTAAAATGAGCATTCCCTGCGGGATACTGATTCCATTTGGTGAAGTCATAGAATCATTTTTTACTTCCAGCCAAAAAGCATGGCGTGAGCACTCAACAGTGCTGTCGTACCGCTGTTTAATATTAATACTGTAGGGCAATATGGGTTCTTCACACCAATTGCCGGCATCTGCCCAGTCGAGTAGCGGGTATTGTTTGCAGGTATCGGGTTTCTCAACCAGAGCAATATTCTTGCCATAAACAGCGGTTAAGAGTTTCTTTGCCTGTTTGTCCAATGTGGGGCTGAAATCTGTGATTGTGACCTCTAATTTATTGGCAAAATAAGCGGCTATCTCCAAATTAAGCGCATTTGTACCATTAAGATAATGCGAGATTGCTCCCTGGCTCTTGCCAAGTTCATCCGCGAATTTTTCCTGAGAGATACCTAGCTGTTTCTTCTTTGACACGTATATGTCTTTTAAGCGTTTGGCATCTGCAAGTTGTTCTGCTGTGAGTTTCTTTTTCATAAAACTCATTTTAATACCAATGCTATTAAAATAGTAAATACTAAAAGTATTGAAATATTTAATACTTTGGATATTATTCTGAAATACAGGAGGCCTATATGGAAAAGATTTCATTATCAGAATATGTAAAACAAAATGGTCAGGCGAAAACAGCGGAGTTAATTGGAGTTCATCAAACTGCTATTAGTAAGGCATTACGTGCCGGACGAAAAATATTTCTGATCCGTCAGGAGGATGGGAGTTATAAAGCTGAAGAATGTCGGCCATTTCCGAGTCAGAAACCACCTGAATCAGGGAAATAATGAGTTTCAGCAGTATTAATTATTGATTCTTGTTAATTAGTTAGTTGATTTTATTCTCATCTGTTTTGTGTATATTCTTTCGGAGAAAATATGGCTTATCACATTCGTTGTTATCTCAGAGCAATGGGGAGTATTTTTGATATTATGCCCGCAAATGATTATCAGGAAATTTTGGATAATAAAAAGAATTTGGAAAATCAGGCATATTCGGCCTGCATCGGGCCTCTGCCTCCTCCCGATGTATTAAGGGATTACGAATCCATATTGTCTGGAAGCACTGAAAGAATATTATTATTCAGGGAGAAAGAGCAAAAATTTCAGTATGACAATAATAGATTGGCGCTGGATGGCATGATAAAAAAAGAGAGGAGAGGGCAGTGGATGGGGTTTTCCATTGCGATGTTTATCTTAATTATTGCGACATTTTTTGCATTCAGAGGTGAAATGGTATTTGCAGGAACGTTAGTTACCATTGATCTGATTGGGCTGGCAGCCGTATTTGTGATAGGAAGAAAGTTAAGCAGTAAATGATCCGGCCAAAACTCGACAGTAATTCCAGTATTGTTGCAGTAAACGCAAAAGACTTCTGCATTTATTGCTCTTTTTCAGAGTAAACGATCTCATGATAATAACCCCCGAATTAAACATTAACGGTATGAGATTTTATTATGTCTGTTCCTGCATTTGGATTAGGTACTTTTCGTCTGAAAGATGATGTTGTCATAGCATCGGTAAAAAACGCTCTTGAGCTAGGGTATCGCGCGATTGATACTGCGCAGATTTACGAAAATGAAGCAGCGGTAGGCCAAGCGATAGAAGAAAGTGGTATTGCCCGTGAAGATATTTATATTACAACAAAGATCTGGACAGAAAATCTGAGCAAAGAAAAAGTGATATCAAGCCTTAAAGAGAGTCTTGTGAAACTGCGCACGAATTATGTGGATTTGGCACTCATTCATTGGCCGTCACCAAATAACGTGGTGAGTGTTGCAGAAACAATGAATGCGTTGCTGGAAGCTAAAGAAATGGGGTTAACACGTGAAATCGGTGTTTCAAATTTCACCATTGATTTGATGCAACAGGCTATTGATGCGGTAGGCGCTGAACATATTGCCACAAACCAGATTGAGCTTTCCCCTTATCTGCAAAATCGTGATGTTACTGCTTGGGCACAAGAGCATGGTATTCATATCACTTCTTACATGACTTTAGCTTATGGCAAAGCGATTCATGATGAGGTTATCGGTCGCATCGCCGAAAAACACCAGTCGACTCCTGCACAGGTCATTTTGTCTTGGGCAATGTCATTGGGGTATAGCGTGATCCCTTCTTCAACTAAGAAAGAGAATTTAGCGAGCAACTTAAAATCTACCGCGTTGAAACTTGATGCAGATGACATGGCCGCTATTGCTGCTCTTGAATGTAACGAACGTATCGTTAATCCGGAAGGCCTTGCTCCTCAGTGGGATAATTAATCACTCCCGCCTGTTCATTTACTGGGTCCATCCCTCAGCATTGCTGAGGGAAAACATATTCAAATATTACACTACCAACGAATCTGCGCCTTTCGGCTGGTAGAACGATTTGAAAAACATTTTGCTAAAATATCCAATATTTTATTGGGATCAATGACCTGTAAAGTAGATTTACAACATTTCGACGATGGTAATACCACCGATAATAGAGATAAGGGCAGCAAGAGTACTGAGTAACACAGTTTCTGCGGAGGTATCTGTGTAGGCTTTGTTAGTGATTGCCAGAGCAGGGACTGCTGTTGCGGTTGGCAAAAACCCGATAATAAATGCCGATTTCAGCATATCGCTTTGAAGACCTAATGCGAGACCTGTACCAAGGACTAAAGCTGCCTGTACAAAGTTTTTCACGAAGACGTTAAAAACGATTTCAACACTGATCTTTAATTTAATGCCTGAGAGTAATAGGCCAAGGAAGAACAGGGCAACACCACCCGCCGTTTTACCTAATTCATCGACGGAGTTTTGCAAAATTTCCGGTAGTTTGACGCCAAAAATTGCCAATAGTGCCCCCAGAATGGGTAAGAACACTAATGGTTGAGCAATGGCTTTTCCAACCGATTTTAAAACGCTACTATTTTGTTGCCTGTCACTTATCATCAGCAAAGTGAAAGGAATAATAATAATCGTATAGATTAAATTCCCAAGTATCATGGCAATCAGGCCGGATGAACCGACGGTTGCCAATAATACCGGTGGCCCACAGTAAGCCATGTCAGGGAAAGAAACGGATAATGCCTGCATGGCCGAGTCTTTTTTATCATGGCGGAAGAGAATCTTACCTGCAAAAAAACCGATAATATAAGATGCAATCAACCCGACAGCTAACGTTAATAAGTAGTTAATATTTAGTAGTACTGATGGTGGTGCTTTTGCGGCTGCGAGAAATAAAGCAAAGGGTAAGGCAATCTTAACAACAAAGTCGGCAAATGCTTGTGAATATTCACGTTTTATCAATCCATATTTACCGGACAGCCAACCTACCGCTAAACCTAAAACAATAGGCCCGAGTGCAGCCATTATTATTTGTAATAGCATAAAGCCCCTCAAAAGATGAAATAACAATACACGTTAATCAGAATAGCAGGCTTATGAGGTATCTGAGATCCTATACTACTTTAATCCCAGATAGGACAGAATGGCCTGTTGAACCTTTAGTGCTGAGTTTAAGGTAGTTGAGGAGGTTAACCCCGTAATATGGGATATCCTCATTAGTTGTTTTTCTATTTTTCAATAAAATTAATATGATAAGTGATTTGGCTTCTATCTCTTGCTTTACTTTCAACGAGTTAGTTTTGTGTGAGCTGATTAAAATAAGTGTGTAACTTCAGGGGATTGTACTGAAATTACAAGCCGAATATCAATAAAATCATCATACATTCTGGCTATTGTTACGGTAAACTCTGTCACAAAATCGAGCAATGAGAGAGGCATCTGGTTATAAAACTAATATAGTTATTCACTACAGAGAAATAATATGGATATTAAAACGTTATGTAAGCTTTATCAGTCAAAAGAGGATATTAAATATCTCTTTTTCTGGGGGCATAAAACCCACCATACTGAACTCATCACTAAATCATGCTTAAGCCAGTGGTATCCTGCGAAATTTGTCGTAGATGGCGTCAGTTATATTAGTGCAGAACATTATATGATGGCTGGGAAAGCCCGGTTATTTAATGATTTTGCTACAATGGAAAAAATTATTAATGCAAAAAATCCGGGAGCCGCGAAATCTTATGGTCGGGAAGTGATAGGCTTTAACCAATCAATTTGGAACGAGCATCGGTCAAAGATTGTTATTGATGGAAATATAGCTAAATTTTCTCAAAATCCGGCAATGGAGGCATTTTTATTGCGGACGGGAGATAAGGTATTAGTAGAAGCCAGCCCTGTAGATAGGATTTGGGGTATAGGAATGGCAGAAGATAATCCTGATATTTATAATCCCTTAGCATGGAATGGTTTGAACTTACTAGGCTTTGCTTTAATGGCTGTGCGCGAAAAATTAAAAATCGAGGGTGAGTGAATATAGAATATGCCCGACACTCTTGTTCATTAGGATATACACTTCGTCTTTCAAGTTGCCTCTTTGTTGGCTGCGCTCGTTCGCCCCAGTCAAATAGTTATCTATGCTCCTGGGGATTACTGAGAGGCTCCTGCCTCTCACCGGAGGCCAGCCTTTGGCTGGGCAAATTCGTTCCCGACAAATTTGTCTCTCCCTTGCCGCCGCGATGCATCTTGAAATTCATTGTGTATAGAATCAATGACACCATCAATAATAAAGGAGCTGGCTATGTTTTCTGGTAAAAAAGTTGTTATTATTCACGGTTATACTGCTTCACCTTCATCACATTGGTTTCCCTGGTTAAAAGAAGTGCTGACTGAACAAGGTGCAGAAGTTATTGTGCCGGAAATGCCTGAATCGCTATCACCTACACCGGAAGCGTGGGCCAGAAAGCTAATGGAGATTGCACCCAATGTGGATGGTAATACAATCTTTATTGGTCATAGTGTTGGGTGTGTGACTTTTCTTCGTCACTTAGAAGCAATCAGAGCCACAACCGATAAAATTGGTGGGTATATTCTGGTTTCAGGGTTCGATTCAGTACAGAGTACCTTGCCGGAATTGACACGCTTTACTCTTCAACCATTGAATTATGCATTTTTACGTGAAGTAACAGCACACCGTGTTTCTATCATTTCTTCTAATGATGAAATTGTCTCTCCCGAATCATCTCATGCTCTTGCTAATTCATTACAAACTGAAATTATTAATATTGAGAATGCAGGGCATTTTCTCGACAGGGAAGGTTTTATCCGTTTGTTGCCTGTTTATGATGCCCTGAAAGTAATGGTATCCGGTTGAACAGTATCAGCTCACTTTACTTCTGTTATTTTGCCTAAACTATCATCAGCCATCAGATAAAAAAGATGTTTTGTGGAACAGGTTTATCTATTTTTATGTTTCGCATTACGTTGCCTGATGTGCTGGTCATGGGCAATATGATCAGTCAAAACAATATTATTGCCGTTAATTTTATTTTGGGCAGAGGTGAAGGTCATGATTATTTCCGCTTCAACTGATTACCGGGCTGCGGCACAGGATAAGCTACCCCCTTTCCTGTTTCATTATATTGATGGCGGAGCCTATGCAGAACACACCCTGAGACGTAATACCGAAGATTTATCTCATATTGAGCTGCGCCAGCGTGTGTTGAAAGACATGTCTGAACTGAATCTGGAAACGTGTCTATTTGGTGAGAAGATATCAATGCCCGTGGCATTGGCTCCTGTCGGTTTAAGTGGTATGTATGCTCGCCGTGGAGAAGTACAGGCCGCCCGTGCCGCGACTAAAAAAGGTATTCCATTTACCTTATCTACGGTATCTGTATGTCCGATTGAAGAAGTGGCTTCAGCAATCGAGCGCCCGATATGGTTTCAGCTTTATGTGTTAAAAGATCGCGGTTTTATGCGTAATGTTCTGGAAAGGGCAAAGGCAGCCGGTGTTAAAAATCTGGTATTTACTGCTGATATGCCTGTTCCCGGTGCTCGCTATCGCGATGCTCATTCAGGAATGAGTGGCCCGAATGCAGCAATACGGCGTTTTTTACAGGCAATCACCCATCCGCGTTGGGCGTGGGATGTTGGTGTGATGGGGAAGCCCCATGATCTTGGCAATATATCTCTATACCGTGGTATGCCGACCAAACTGAAAGATTATATGGGGTGGATAGGGAGCAATTTTGATCCTTCTATATCATGGAAAGATTTAGAGTGGATACGCGATTTTTGGCAAGGGCCTATGATTATTAAAGGTATCCTTGATCCTGAAGATGCTAAAGATGCTGTCCGTTTTGGCGCTGATGGTATTGTTGTTTCTAATCACGGTGGACGACAACTGGATGGTGTTCTCTCTAGTGCCAGAGCTTTACCGGCTATTGCAGATGCTGTTAAAAATGACATTACAATTCTGGCTGACTCGGGTATTCGCACAGGGTTAGATGTCGTAAGAATGCTTGCATTGGGTGCTGATAGTGTTTTATTGGGGAGAGCCTTTGCGTATGCTCTGGCAGCAGCGGGGGAAGCGGGAGTTTCCAACTTATTAGAATTGATTGATAAAGAAATGCGGGTTGCTATGACACTGACGGGAGCAAAATCTGTCACGGATATTAATTCAGATTTATTAGTGAATAATCTGAGGCCATTGTTTTAACTTACTACTGGTTTGAAGTTAGCAGAGTCAGCAAGGTATGAAGCTGCTGACTCTTTTTTATTAGATCCCGATTGGGCGATACCCTTGCCATTCCGGTTTATCAGGCAGCCCGTTAGGGTTTTCAGTCAGATGAATATAGTAGCCACTTACTTGCCCCAAAAGCAGGCAGTCATCAACATCTTTCAGATTATCTTTATGTAATTGATCATAGCCAGTAAGCAAATATTTTTTTGCTTTTTCTTTTGCTTCTTCATCTGTACGGCCAACAAAAAAACCGTATTCATGGGCTTCTGCCAGTGAATTGTTTTGATAGCCACCTACGTTTACAAAATAAAGTCGTAAATCCCCGGCGTATTCATTTTTGCTGAGAGAAATATCATAGCCATCTGCCCATCTAACAGGCATATAGCCATCCAGATGAAGTTTATCTTTATCACCAAACCACACATCGCGTAACACGGGATAGGCTTCTTCAACCTTATTTATAGCAACAAACTGGACATCATGAACTTCGATATTGGATTTTCCGGCATTTCCACCAAGATAAAACATATATAACTGAGTCATACATTTCCTTATTGCTTTTTTTAATTTTTACTCTCAGAAGCAAGATGATAATTGATTTAAAGCACAATTTGACCGTAAGAAAATAGTTTAGCTTTTCCTGTCAGATAAACACGTTTTCCTTGCACTTCACACAATATATCACCACCCCGTTCAGATAACTGACGGGCGCGGAGGATGGATTTATTAAGCCTTTTACCCCAGAAAGGCGCTAAAACACAATGTGTTGAACCCGTGACAGGATCTTCATTAACGCCTTTCGCCGGAGCGAAATGGCGTGAAACAAAGTCAGTGGATGAATCGCCGGGAGCAGTAATGGCAAGTCCCGGTAAAGGAAGGGAAGCGACTTTATCGAAATCAGGCTGAATATGGCGGACTTGCTCAGCAGAATCCAATACACAGATATAACGATCATGGGAGGCAAATACTGCTTTGATTTTTTGCCCCAGAGCATCCTGAATAACAGGAAGCAGAGTGGCTTCTTCCTGGCAATCAGCAGCAGGGAAATCTAATGTAAAAACACCATCCTGATGAGTCACATGCAGATCACCTGAACGGGTCTTAAATGTAATTAATTTATTTTGGTATGAACATTTTTCAACGAGGACAAAAGCGGTTGCCAGTGTGGCATGCCCACATAAATTCACTTCAACTCTGGGAGTAAACCAGCGCAGGTGATCACCGACTAAAAAAGCTGTTTCTGAAAGATTGATTTCAGCAGCGATAGCGATAAGTACCTCGTCTGACAGCCATTCATCCAGTAAGACAACAGCAGCAGGATTGCCGGAAAAGTTTTTTTCTGTGAAAGCATCGACATGATAAATAGGGTATGAAGACATCAAAAACTCACTTTACATAAAAAAATCTCAGCTAGCATGTTGAAATTGCTTTTGATTGTAAAGGGGTATTTGTTTTTGGCCTACTAACTACCTATAACTGGTAGTTGATCTCAGTGGAGAATGACTATTAAATAATGATTTTTAGTTATAATCACACTAGGATATTTATGCAGTTTAAAAGGATTACCGGCCTGCTTTTTTTTATGGTAATTGGTTGTTCTCAGGCGTTCGCGCATGATTTTAGCTATAAAAGTAATATACCCGTTGATAACAAAACGCCAGAAGAATACCTGAAAAAAAGAGAAGGATTGGGTACTAACAACTGGCAGGTTGATAAACTGGCACGAGACAACGCGCTGGTTGAGAAACGGGAAGAAGAAGCGGATAAATATAAATATGTCCGAAAAGATGATTCAAAAGCACATCTTGGGTTTTCTTATGATTGGGATAATCAAAAACTGAAATTTCCTCATAATGACAAAGACTGGGCAACGATGCATGACAGAAATCGAGCCACCCAACGCAAATGCTACCGGGAAACCAGACAAAAGCTGGAACAAAAATGGGGAAATGGCTATTCCAATATGGAGATCGTGGATGCCTGTGGAGGGGCTTATTAGATGGTTCATTGAGCCACCTATTTAACTTTGTAGCTTAATATTTTTTTAGAAATCAGGCTGTCACTTTTGGAGTGAGAGCCTGATTTTTTAAGTTATGATGATTGATATGTAATGGCTTTCAGAGACTTTATAGCCAAGAAAGACGTAACCTGAAAGGGGCTGAGTATCTAGTGAATATTATCGCTATTATCACCATATAAAGATGGCATACCTTCGGGACGTGTTTTAAAACGGCGATGTAACCACATATATTGCTCTGGCGCCTGCATGATCTCCTGCTCGATGATCTTATTCATAAATCCGGCGGCCTCTGTTTCATCTTTTTCAGGGAAGTTTTCTACAGCAGGTTGAATAATCAGCTCATAACCTTTTCCATCTGGTAGTCGGCGCGGAGTAAAAGGAAGTAGAACCGGATTCGATAATCGAACCAGAATTGAAGTCCCGGTTGTTGTTGCCGCATGTTCAACTGCGAATAATGGAGCAAATACACTTTTACGTGGGCCATAGTCATGATCTGGTGCGTACCAGACAATTTCACCATTTTTCAGGCAGCGGATCATTCCCTTAAGATCTTTCCTGTCCAGCATATATTTGTTGGAGCGTAAGCGCCCCCAGGTTTGTAACCAGTCCAGAACCGGATTATCATTTGGTCGATAAACACCGACACCCGGATTCAGTATACCGAAAATGCGAGCACCCAATTCCAGTGTCAGGAAGTGGATCCCAATAATAATGATCCCCTGACCTGTGGTCTGCGCTTTCTGGATATTTTCCTGTCCTGTCACTTTGAACCAGCGCTTTACTCTCCAATCAGGCCAGAACCATGCCATACCAGTTTCAAGTAATCCCATGCCCACGGATTCAAAATTTTTGACCAGCCACTTATCCCGTTCTTCCTGTGACATATCGGGGAAACAGAGCCGCAGATTACGCTCAGCGATTTTAGTCCGTTTTTTTAAAAAGCGCTGTGAGAGCCGGCCAAGGCGGGTTCCGATCCAGTAAATCGCTGGATAGGGAAGTAAGACTAATAAATAAAGTATTCCGATACCCAACCAAGTCAGCCAGTGGCGGGGATGTAAAAGTGAACGACGAAAAGAGGGTGTCTGTATCATGTGTTTTCAGTGTCTTAAAGATAATTCTTGAACTATAAAAAAACCTGTCTTATAACGCCTCAGGAGTAATATGGGGCTATTGTGACACTTTTTAGTGGAATATCGAAATATCAGGGCACTAAATGGTTAATCAAGCAATAGCAAATTAGCAGTTATCCTTACGGCTTTGGCCTTGCTGTATCAGATGGTGATTATGATATCACCAGATATGATATTCAAATGGTTGTGTTACCTCGTTGAATGGAAGCAGGGTAGGGAGTACAGAAGGCAGCATGATTAGCAGCAAGAGCGCAGGAATAAATACCCGCCATCTTTCAAGCTACAGCTGGCTTTATTAACTGTATTCACTTACACCGGCATAGTGTCAAATTATAACTTTTTTACGGCTTTCTTTGCTTGATCTTCATTTCAGATAGGAGTATCACTAGGAAGCCTTCTGAATAAGAAACATTCATTGTTTTATTTTCATAGTAAGTAAGTGAGGAAGTAAGACATGAAACGACAAAAAAGAGATCGTTTGGCACGTGCACTTTCCAGGGGCTATCACGCTGGTATTTTAGGGCGACCGCGGGAAAATTGCCCTTACCATTCGTTAGATGCCCGCTCACACTGGCTGGGGGGTTGGCGTCAGGCGATGGAAGACCGTGTTTGATTGCTGTGACTTTAGTCAATAACCCGTTACTTTAATAACAAATCACCTCTGCCATAATGCAGAGGTGATTTGTATAAGATAAGGGGAGTAAACATCAGGACAAGAAAATCAAAAATTACTGGTATCTTTGAAGATCCCTACCTTCAGATCAGTGGCTGTATAGATAAGTTTACCGTCAACCAACACTTCACCATCAGCCAGACCCATAATCAGTTTCCGGTTTATGACGCGTTTAAAATTAATGCGATAGGTGACCATTTTTGCTGTTGGTAACACTTGCCCGGTGAACTTTACTTCCCCAACACCAAGCGCCCGACCTTTACCTTCACCGCCAAGCCAGCCCATGAAGAAACCAACAAGCTGCCACATCGCATCAAGACCGAGGCAACCTGGCATAACGGGATCTTTGAAAAAGTGGCAACCGAAAAACCACAAATCAGGGTTAATATCAAGTTCAGCTTCGATATACCCTTTGTTATAAGTGCCACCATCTTCTGTCATTTTAATGATGCGATCCATCATTAACATATTGCCGGAAGGTAATGGTGGCCCATTTTCACCAAATAACTTACCTTGTCCAGAGGCTTGAAGTTCTTCTTTAGTGTAGGACTCTTGTTTTTTAAACATATTCTCAGATAGCCTTATTATTGGGTAAGGCTAGAGAATAGCGTACACTTGTACGCTGAACAACTCCGATCAGATATCTTGACACTAACCCAGCCAGCGCAAGAACCAAGGTAATTTTGGGCGTTCCTGACTATTAACTTGTGTAATACGCTCGTATATCATAGCTAACAGATGTTCTTTCTGTTCATCATAATAAGGGATGTCTGTCAATAATGAAGCGGCCTCGGATACGTGCTCTACAGCCCAAATATGGAATTCTCCATTTTTCACTGCATTAATAACATCCTGATGCAAACATAAATGCTGCACATTGGCTGCTGGAATAATCACACCCTGTGAACCGGTTAGCCCACGGCAGTGACATACACGGAAAAAACCTTCAATTTTTTCATTAACACCACCAATCGGCTGAACATTACCAAATTGATCGACGGCTCCTGTCACCGCAATTTGCTGGTTTATCGGCTGTTGAGACAGGGCACTGATTAATGCACATAATTCAGCTAACGAAGCACTGTCTCCATCGACTTCGCCATAGGATTGCTCGAATACAATAGAAGCAGAAAAGGGTTGGGGCTGATCGAGTTTTAACTCAGAAATCAAGTAGGCCTGCATAATCATCATACCCTTGGCGTGAATATTCCCCCCAAGCTCGACTTTACGCTCTACATCAATAAATTCGCCATCGCCTAAATGGGCAACACAACTGATTCGAGAGGGTTCACCAATCGGATCTGGATGGCCCGGATATTCAAGTACAGACAATCCGTTTATTTGACCAATAACAGTACCCTGTGTACGGATCAGTATTTGACCTTTCAGAATTTCGTCCATACTGCGTTCAGCTAAATAGCTATGACGCCAGCGCCGGTTATCTTCTGCCTGTTGCAGAGAATGCAGGGTAATCTGATTTTCCTGCTGATAATTAGCCGCTGTTTCCAGAGTCTGTTTCAGCCACTGGATGTCTAAAGGTAAACTGAATTGATCTTCGGTGTAGCGAATAGCTTGCCTGAATAATTCGCTCCAGGCATCTTGGCTCAAAGACGGGAGTTTTTGCTGCTGAATGAATCCACTTACATACCGACACCACATTGCCAGATCATCTTCCTCATGAAATGGCATATCAGGTTCGAATTCACTGTATAAAGCACTGCTTGCCAATTCCGGCTCAATAGTATGCAATTCGTCAAGACTGAACCGATCTCCTACAAGGATCAGGCGCAAATCTAATGGTATTGAGGGAACTGGCAGAGGCAGAGAATGGTTTTCATTGTGTGGTAACCAGTCAAAACGTCGTTGAATGATCATCTGTTTGAGCCGAACCCACATTAATGGCTGGGATAGCAGCGTGCGTAGGGGTAAGATTAAAACACCACCATTAACTTGGTGGATAAGCCCCGGCTGGAGTTGAAGCACATTCTGGTGTGTGTAGATGTTGCCAAATAATTGTTCAGGTTCAATCCACTCACGATAAGCAACTCTTTGATTTGGCGAGAAAGGGCCTTCACCGGAGGAATGCCATGTAATGGTTTGGTGTTCTATCTGATAATAACCACCAACATCAGGATAGCTTTCTGGTAATAATGTAGAAACTGTATCGGATAAAAGGGCCAGGCAAGCATCACTTTCTTCTGCTTTTAACAGCATAAAAGATTGGCGTAAATTGGCCTGACAAAAAAGTGTTAGCCCATTGTGCAGCCTGGGTTGAATGACTTCCAGGGTGGCGGAAGGTGATTCAGAAACAGAATTGAAAAGTGATTGATAAGGTACACTATTTGGCTGTAATGATTGCCAGTCTAATTTTATATTCGTCAAAGTGATAGCTACATGTAGTGAAAAAGAAACATTTATTATACAAGATTAGGCTGTTAACCAACATGCCATAATCCTTGAAAGGCATGATATTTGTACTATCCCATTGATAGTTTAAGAAATGCACGATAATCCGGTGCTGTTATGAGAAATTAAGATAAATAATTGCTATGCTTAATTTAAGTTACGCTGTCACTGAGAGATGAAATGAAATATCAACAATTGGAAAATCTGGAATGTGGCTGGAAATGGGCTTATTTAGTGAAAAAACATCGTGAAGGTGAAGAAATCACTAAATATCTTGAAAAAAGTGCAGCTCAGGATGCAATTAATGCATTGTTAAAATTAGAGCGGGAACCTGTCAAGGTTTTGCAATGGATTTCACTGCATATGAATCAAGCTCTATCCAACCGCATGAAGCAAACTATCCGAGCACGGCGTAAGCGCCATTTTAATGCAGAGCATCAGCACTCGCGTAAAAAGTCTATTGACCTGGATTTTCATGTCTGGCAGCGTCTTTCGAATCTCTCCCGACGCCGTGGTAATACTTTATCAGAAACAATTGTGCAATTATTGGAAGATGCCGAACATAAAGAGAAATATGCTCACCAAATTCTGAATTTAAAGCAGGATTTAGCTGCAATTTTAGATAAATAGTCTTTGAAAAATGGTGAAATAAATAAAAACCCCATGCTTACACATGAGGTTTTTATTTTATGAATAATGTAGATAAATCAAAGGGCAACTTTTGCCGGAACAGTTACTTCTTGAGTACCCTGAATATTGATAACAACACGGCGGTCTGGTGACAGACACGAGATCAATGTAGAGCGCGCTTTGATATTGTCACATGTTGAGCCGGTAACCGGATCTTCTTTACCGCGACCCTCAGCCTGAATACTGTTTGCAGGAATGCCTTTTGCAATCAGATAATCAACAACGGATTGAGCCCGTTTCTGGGACAGAGGTAAGTTATAGTTTTGGCTACCGATTCGGTCAGTGTAACCAAGAACTACAACATGGCCCTGATTTGGGTCAATTTTACTTAATTGGTTATAGAGAGTATCGAGTTCCTGTTTACCTTCAGCCTTCAATGTTGATTTGTTGAAGTCAAACAGGACATCAGAACGCAGGGTAAAGCTTTTGTTTTCAACAACAGGCATCGGAGCAGGGATCACTGGAGGAGGCGTAGCTTCATCATCCTGTCCAAAACGGTAAGAAACACCGAGGCTTAGCAGACCGTTATTTGGTTTAGGCCCTAAATAAGAGCTGCGATCCTGCGTATATGCATCTGAGCTGCCTTTTCCGCTCTGACCAACTTTGGGTGCCCACTGGTATTCCAGACGAGTTGCAACATTTTTCGTCAATGCATATTCAGCACCAAGAGCGATTAGTGGGGAAATACCCGTACTATTATTTTTCACATAGTCTTTTGTTTTATCTGAGTGGCTGTAATTTGCTGAAGCGTTTGAATGCCACACTATGCCCCCCAGACGAGTATAAGCATCTAAAGAGTCTGTCAGTGGTGCGCTCAATTTCATTGCAAGCTGAATACCCTGGCTTTTGAAACTGGCGTCATTAATCTTAGATTTATAGGTCATTTTCCCCAGCCAATCATAACCTAATTCGAAACCTATGTATGGAGTTGCCTGATAACCAACATAAGCTCCGGCACCCAGAGCATCTTTCTTGTCAGCATTACCTGTTGCTACTTTAGCAGCATCGATATCTTTAAACCCTGTCCTACTGTAGTCGGACCAACCTACCTTAGTACCTGCATACCAAGTATGCTCTTTTGGAGCTGCTTGAGCCACAGTTGCAAAAGTTGCTACTGCCACGGCCACTGCGATAGCTGTCTTCTTCATTGTACGCCTCGTTATCATCCAAATAATAAGTAGTTGGCCTTAAAGTCTTATTGTTGGCCATTAGTTAAAATAATCTGTTAGGTATATGCGCTTAATATCAATAGATAATTCCTGAAATGTGAGTTAAATCAGCGTCAACCTAACTTTGTAGAGTCTACAACGAACTTTAAAACTTACAAGTACATGGTGATTTGTGGTGCATATTTTTTAAATTAATACCTGTAAGAAATTAAATATTATTAATGATAGCTTATGAGGATTGGTTATTTAATTGTTTGATTTTTATCATAAATAAAAATTTTTTATTACTCATAGCATGTTTATTTTAAAAAATACTGAGAATAATCTTAAATTAATTCAATGATAGTAAATAGAATGAAACTTTATCCTGCTTTCTACAGGATGATACTGTTCGGGTGAGGCCTGAGGACGCATAATCAGGCCTAGTGTTGTGCCTTTCTGTGCAGCTAATCTCAGTTTTTGTACTCCATATTCAGACAGTTCTGGCAGCCATCCTAATACGATGCAGTAGCTACCACTTGCTAAGGCTTTCTCCATGGCATAGGGTGATGCAATAGGGGTAATTTGGTTTAATTGAACGCTCTTGTCTAAAGGCAAACCCGAATCGACTAACCACTGGCGGTTTAATCTTTTATTAGGCGTTATCCAGAGTAACCACCTGTTTTCATCTCTGGATTGATGTAGCAAAGGAAGTAGGATGTGATTAACCACAGGCCATTGTTCACAATAGGTTAACTCACGGATTGTGCCATTTACTGCTTGTAAGGCGTTTTGCTCAGCCTGACTAACAGGTTGTAATTTTGTAGATGTAGCGCCTGTTACATTAGTGATTTCGTGTTTGTGAGTTGTACTGTTCTCAGCTTCAATTTTACTCTCAATGAGATACTCCAGAGTGGGTTGAATACGCATAATGTTCCTCACCATGATGCCTGTATGTATATACAGTAATTGGTTATTTGGCTAAAAGCAAGACCATTTTTTTCAAGGCGCTTCGCAAAAATTCATATAAAACAGTTTTTTTCTAATTTAATGATTGGCAGCCAGAAATAGATTGCGTATGGTTTTAATTACTTGTTCTTGTTATTTATTTTATTAATAACAGGCAAGGGAACAGAGTATAAAATATTTAGTCAGGATATAATTCATGGAGTGATAAAAATGTTTTTATCTGGGGCTCGTTTTGATCAATTGAAACACGGCGTATCTTCATTGGGGAAACTTAAAAAGAAATCCCAGTTTGGTGGAATTGGATTATCAATTGATGGAGTCTTGTTCGCCCTGAGTTATGAAGGTGAGCTTTATTTACGAGGGAATAGTTATGCAGAGACGTTATTTAAAGCCAAAGGCATGGAGACGTTTATCTATTCAAAAAGAGGAATTCCGGTGGCTTTGCGTTATTACCGAGTCAGTGAATCACTTTGGCGGGATCAAAAACAATTATTCGAATATGTTAATTTAGCCTACCAAGATACACTGACAGATATCATTAATAAACAAAGAACACCTCTCAGATTAAAAGATCTTCCTAATCTTGGGATGGCTTTGGAGCGCCAGTTATGGAAAGCAGGAATATCAAAAGTAGAAGAATTGCGTGTGTTAGGAGCAAAAGTAACTTATCTTAAATTACAACAAAATGGAAAGAAGATAAGCGTTAATATCTTACTGGCATTAGCCGGAGCAATAGAAGGCTGCCATGTTGCTGTGTTGCCAGAAAAACTACGACATGATTTACTTATATGGCATCAAGAATTGGAACATGGTAATTAGTATTATTCGATTGCATATTGATTTAAGACGACAGATGATAATTGATTTTACATACGGCAAATATAAGTAATAAAAATAACAAATCCGCCTTCATAGAAGGCGGGGTTTATTTAATTAGATTTCTGATTGTTTATTTGATTTTTTAAATTAACTATTTCCGGTAATAATTCAACTAGCAACCCTACTTGCTGTAATACAAGTTGAACTTTGCTGTTATCAGAAGTTAATTGATTACTTTTTTGTATCAAATGCTCTGAAATCTGATGCAGGAACTCATCATTAACTCTGTCTTGTTGCAAAGCAGATTCAACATGACGGATTGCTTCAGTCAGTAGATCCAGAATGACAGGTTCATTAAGTCTGTCACGATGTGCGCCTAAGGCGGAAATATAACTCAACATGGTATGATTCAGGCAAAGTAAACGAAATGCTTCTTCCTGAGAAATACGATGATGCTTAGGCTCTGATGACATGTTCGAGACAACCGATGCCAGTTCGGCATCGTAATTATGAGCGTTACGGCGAGCAACCCGATATTCCAGACAATTACTTTTTCCTTGATGATATTGCAACAAAATAGCATTGAGATAATGGCAATTGGCATTCATTGTGCGGGTGATGACTTGCGGCAATTGGCGAAAATTCCAATCAGGCCAGATAAAACTGACTGCCAGCAAGGCAATACCACAACCGATCAGGGTATCGACTATTCTGGGCAGTGCTACCTCAAAGCCTTCTCCTAATAGGTTAAAGCTTAATAATACCAATAATGTAATAAATAGAGTGGCATGTGCATACTGGCTACTACGGAAGGCAAAAAATAATACACCTGAAATGACAATCAGCAATAATTGCCCTTCAATAGAAGGTACAAGATAGAGAATAGGCAGGCCAATCAAAATACCCGCCAATGTTCCGATAACCCGGAGAGCCAGACGGCGGCGAGTTGCGCTGTAGTTAGGCTGACAGACAAACAGGCTGGTCAGCAGGATCCAATAACCTCTTTGCATATCAAATAGCTGAATAATGGCATAACCAGTACAAAGCAGAGCAGACATACGGATAGCGTGACGGAATAGTGCTGATTTAGGTGTCAGATTGCTGAGAAGCCGAAATGAAATATCACGCCATCCCGTTAAGGCCTCATCGGATAATTGCGCCTCTTCTTGTTTATCGTTGTACTGTTTGTCATCGCTTTGCTTATTATATTGAGCAATTTCCTGAAGGATCAGATATTGCTCAGAACTGAGTCCGGCTAGTTGTGCATCAATTGCCCGCAAATTTTTCAGTAAATTACTAAATGCAACGATCTTAGTATCAACTAGTTGTTGGTTTTTTAATTTCTCTAAAGAGATTTCAAGATAGGTGAAAGCATTCTCAAACCGTGAACTATGCTGATATTGTTTACGCAGGATAATGGATTGTGAAACCTGCTCACAGGCGTGTGCCTGCATGGACAACAATCGCTGGAAACGGAATAGAAGATCGCTGTGGCGCAATGTTTCTCGTAGCTTTTGATACTGAATGTGAGACGAACTGGCACGTTCATGAATATCCTGAACAACAAAATAATAGTGTAGCGTCCTTCGGGTTCCCTGTTGCCCACGGTCTCCTTTCAAACGACTTAATAAAGTTATTTTAGTTTGATTCAGTGTTGACACTAATGTGCTGTTAGCCATAGCAATATCAAACACAGCCTGCTCGTATTCCTCTGCTTCAGCATCCGGATCAAACAAATTTGTTTTGGCGTGTAAATACACAGAAAGCTGCTGATAACAGCGCGCCAGATTTTCTTGTAACGGGCGGATAGGAAATAGTGCATGCCCTGCTAGGGTCAGCAAGTTATACCAAATTGCACCAGTGAGTAATAATAAAGGTTGTTGATACCAGACAGGGAATATCGATGTACCCAGCATAGTATATATTGCAATCAATAAAGCACCGAAAGCGATGGTGGCATAACGCTGCCCCAAAGCACCAAGCAGTATGAAACCACAGGTAGAAATCGCCAGCCCAAGAGTGAAGAACCAAGGGTATGGAAAAAGTAAAGTAATAGAAACAGAAGCAACAAAGAAGGAGACTAAGGTGATGACCAGATTGCGCAAACGACCCGCTAAACGATCATCTAAGTCTGTTAATGCGGCGGCGACAACACCTAACGTCAAAGGGATTGTAATCTTGGGTTCTTCTTTCAATAGCCAGGGAACCAGTGTAGTTCCTGTTAGCGCAATAAATATACGAATATAATAGAAAACGTGATTGTTATACAAAAAATGGCGGGAGCTGGAAAAAACAGTTAGCACAAAAAACTCCTAACAACATTTAAGTGAGCAGATAGCTCAACAATTTTCAGGTACGGTGCTATTACAATGGAACTAAAATCAACACAAATTGGTCAACGACTTGCTCGGCATCCTTATAATCGAGTGCGTTTACTGAGTGCTGGCATTGAAGTCAGTGGTGACAAACATCAGTACCTAATTCCATTTAATCAATTAATCGATATTCAGTGTAAGCGAGGGCTTGTCTGGGGGGAACTGGAATTTGAGTTACCGGAAGGGAAAGTCGTTCGTTTACATGGCACTGAATGGCAGCAAACACAGCGTTTTTACCATTATTTATTCAAGGAATGGCAGGCATGGAGCTCTGATATGAGCGGTATCAGCTCTGGTGTTCTGTCTGCTCAGGTAAATAAAATTGATAAAATCCGCCAGCAAGATTATTGGATGAAGACAGAAGATCTATCTCTATTACAACAACAAATTCATGAAACATTTCAATCTATTCCCTTGCCATTACAAAGAATCAAGGACTTTGCAAACTGTCGGGAAAATTACCAGACGTGCCTGAACTGGCTCAATGAAGGAGAGGAACAGAGAAAACTCATAAACCAGCAATGGGCTGAACACATTCAGGAACGATATGGTGAATTGTTCCAAATCGCAGAAAATGTACCATTCAATCCGTTACAATATCAGTCCGTTATTAATGGTGAAAAATCCATATTAGTTTCGGGAAGTGCAGGAAGTGGAAAGACATCTGTTTTAATTGCCCGGGCAGAGTGGTTATTATTACGCCAGCAGGCGCTTCCTGAGCAGATTTTATTACTGTCATCCGGGCAGAAATCGGTTGAGGAAATAAATAAACGTCTTCAGTTGCGCTGGGGAACTAAAACGATAAAAGCGATAACATTCCATGAACTGGCTCTTTGTATCATCCGACAGGCAAATAGCAATACACCAAAAATTAGTGAATTAGAGACTAATACTCAAAAGAGCCATGATTTTCTTATTCGGGAATGGCAAAAACAGTGTAATGAAAAAAAAGCACAGGCCAAAGGCTGGCGCGAATGGTTGAATGAAGAGTTAGACTGGCAGTTACCCGATGGAGCATATTGGAATGACAGGCAGGTACAATCCCGTTTATCCAGCCATCTGGATTATTGGCTGGAATTAATGAGAATGCATGGTGGTAGTCAAAAAGAGATGCTGGAACGGGCTTCGCCTGAATATTCAGATATATTCCCAAAACGTATCCGCCTGATGGCACCTTTGTTGAAAGCCTGGAAATCGGCATTAAAAGAAGAAGGGGCGCTGGACTTTTATGGGTTGATTCATCAGGCAGTAAATACTCTGCAAAAAGGACGTTTCATTAGCCCGTGGAAGCATATCCTGTTAGATAATCTGGAGAATATTTCTCCTCTAAGTATTAAGTTATTAACTACACTTCAAGCGCAAAATAGACAAAGCCATATATTCGCAGTAGGAGATAACTGGCAGGGAGTTTGTCGGTTTAACAGTCTTGAATGGCCTGCAATAAAGACTTTTTCTGCTTATTTTGGTGAAAGTGACGAGTGCATTTTAGATACTACTTATTGTTTTAATGAGCGCATTAGTAAAATAATTAATGGAATTACCCGTCTTTTTCACAGCCAAGTGAGTGATTCACTGTGTAGGCTTACCAATCATAGTTCAATAAAAGGAAATAAAAAATCAGTCATGATTTTGCCCGAAGAACAATTGGAAGCCTTGTTAAACCGGATGAGTGGCTATGTCACCAGTCAGGAAACCATCTTCTTATTGGCCCGTTACCATTTTCATAAGCCTGGTTTATTGAAGAAAGCAGCAACCCGTTGGCCGAATTTAAATATTAACTTTATGACCATTCATGAATCTTTGGGGCAACAGGCTGATTACATTATTATCTTAGGGTTACGAAAAGGAAAAGAGGGTTTTCCAGCATCAGAAAAAGAGACAGTGCTGGAGCAGGTTTTACTGCCGAAGCCTGAAACATTTTCTGATACACAAGAGCAGCGCCTGTTATATGTTGCATTAACGAGAGCAAAAAAGCAGCTCTGGCTAATGCAGGAGCCGAAAAATCCATCGGTATTTATTCACAAATTATCTAAATTAGATGTCCCAGAGCACCGCAAGCCTTAGGTTTAGGGGAGAGAATCTGGTTTTCTTTGCTGGTGGCTGTGCTTATTTTAGCCTTTCATCAAGGTACCCCTGATAATCAGGTACGTAAATATCGACTTTTTCGGTAAAAAGCGAAGATTTGATAAGAAAATCAGCAGTTGTTCGATTTGTTGCTACAGGGATATTCCAGACTGTTGCCAGACGTAACAGTGCCTTGACATCGGGATCGTGAGGAACGGCATTCAGAGGATCCCAAAAAAAGATTAGAACATCAATTTTTCCTTCAGAAATCAATGCACCAATCTGTTGATCACCTCCCATCGGCCCACTTAATAGGCTGGTAATCGGTAAGCCCGTTTGTTGTTGAAGCAAGTTTCCGGTTGTACCTGTGGCATAGAGCCTGTTTTGTTCTAATAAACGTTTATGTTCATTGACCCAAGACAGAAGAGATTGTTTACAGTGATCATGCGCAATCAGAGCAATACTTTTGGATTCAGTCAGTGTACGGGTTGTTAATTCCATATTAATACCTTCGTGAAAATGCACCATTTACCAATTATTTTAATGACAACATAATAGAAATAAAGGTGATTTTCATAAACACTGTGGTAAATGAAACGTATAATTATTGCAGCATAATCATGAGTTAGGGGGTTTTATGAGTGATCAATATCTGATAGATATCCTGAAAAAAGTCAGAACAATCGCCCTGGTGGGAGCGAGTGAAAAACCAGATAGACCTAGTTATGAGGTAATGGAATACCTGATTAATCAGGGATATAACGTTATTCCGGTTAGCCCTAGGCTAGCGGGCAAAACATTATTAGGACAGCAAGTTGTGAAGCAGCTAGCTGATATCGAACAGCCAGTTGATATGGTTGATGTCTTTCGTAATGCAACAGCTGCTTATGGTATTGCGGAAGAAGCGATTGCCATTAGAGCAAAAGTGCTTTGGCTGCAAAAAGGGGTAATTAATGATGAGGCGAAATTACTAGCAGAAAATAAGGGATTAGATGTGATTATGGATCGTTGTCCGAAAATTGAGATCCCACGTTTAGGATTAGAAAAGTAAAGAAGGCGATGGGTTATTTTTATTTCATCGCCTTTCCTTATCAGTATCGTTTAACTTTTTAAAGGAATGTGTTTAATTTCGTAACCTTGGAGCCAGCAATTGACTGCGGATAGATTCAGCTAACTCATCCAGAGAAGGGTGTTCCGGATGATCATCTGATATCTCGTAAGTCAATTGAGCCTCGGCTAAATAGGTGTGGACAGGTTGCCCATCATCACCTTCCATCACAACGTGATACCACGGAGCTGAACGTAAAGTAGCATTAGATGCGATATCATTTTCCTGTGGTTGTTCTAAAGAATATTCGGCATCAATATCTACAACAACACCCAGATAGCCCAACAGGCTATGTCTCACTTGTTGGCCGATACCGAATTTGCTGGCGATCATCATAGTCACCTCCAGAGAAACCTTGCAATCACTCTTATATAAGGGCCGTAAGGTAAATTTCAAGCGCACACCCGGTAACCGGAATCTTGCATTTGAGATGGTATGTGATCACCATCTCATATTTCAGGTTAGCTGTTGTGTATATAAAATACAATACTAAAAGTGGTCTTAGCATGCCAAAGTTATTATACCTGATAGTTTTCAGTCTATTGCATAACAGAAAATAAATACTTTTCCATCAGGATACTGAAGAGTCACTTTTCAATTTTGTTTGAGGGAGAAAAAGAAATGACAGTTCAAAGCATCACTATTTATGTTTATGGCCGAGTACAGGGAGTTGGTTTTCGTTATCAGACATACTACTGGGCAAAGAAAAATAAGTTATTGGGGTATGTTCGGAATATGAATGATGGCAGTGTCAAAATCGTTGCCTGTGGTAATGAAGAACAAATAGCAGCGCTAATACATTGGCTGGAGAAGGGAGGACCTCCGGGCGCGAAAATTGAACATTTTCAGCCTCAGTTTTGTGAGATAGAGGAAATGGTTGATTTCAGCATCCGCCATTGAAGGCGGATGACAGACTCAGATACATTTCACTGGTTTTGGTAAACCGGCAATTTTAGTTGCCTGCTTTGCCGGCCCTTTAGGAAACAAGCGATAAAGATAGCGGCTATTACCTTTTTCTTCGCCATGCTTTTGTGCTATCGCCTTGACTAACATCCTGATAGCGGGGGAAGTATTAAACTCCTCATAAAACTCGCGGACAAATCGAACCACCTCCCAATGCTGTTCGGTTAAGATGATATCTTCCTGCTCGGCAAGTAGCGGTGCCATCGCTTCTTCCCAGTCGTTACTGTTTTTAAGATAACCCTGTGCATCAGTTTCGATTTCTCGACCTTCAAATACCAACATAGCTTTTTAACCACTCGACAATAATGGCTGCAATTTAGCAAAAATCACCTTTATTCCAAAGAAAGATTGCCATAAATGCTGAATAAATGCGCCAACGAACAGTTATGTGAGTGATTTAACATCAATTGAGCATATAAGTACTTTACATCGGGAACAGTGATGTTTATAGTGCACGACATCGCGGAGGGGTGGCCGAGCGGCTGAAGGCAGCGGTCTTGAAAACCGCCGATGGGAAACCATCCGAGAGTTCGAATCTCTCCTCCTCCGCCATCTACACTTCTAGCAGCATTTCTTAAAGTCTACTTTCCCCAATAAAATCAACGAAAATCCCCAAATAACACTCTATCAACGTCTACTGGCATCTATTGCAATGTACCCCAGTCAGGGGGTATATATAGGGGTAACTTTCTGTACCCCCTAAAAAAATACCCCCATTACTGTGAGGGGGCAAGGATGCTGGAAATATGAAACTAACAGCCCGACAAGTTGAAACAGTAAAACCTCAAGATAAAGATTTTAAGCTATCGGATGGCGGCGGTTTATATCTGCTGGTAAAGACAACCGGTTCTAAATACTGGCGACTGAAATACCGCATTGCAGGAAAAGAAAAGTTACTCGCTATTGGTACTTTTCCGCTTATCACTCTGGCAGAGGCCAGAAGAAAGCGTGATGAAGCCAAAAAACTGATAGCTGAAGGTATTGATCCTAACCAAGATAAAAAACAAAAGAAATTGGCAGCTCAGGGAGAAATCAGTAATACCTTTGAAAGCATTGCGCGTGAATGGTACGAGGGAAGAAAAGACAGGTGGTCTGTTGGTTATCGTGAAGATATGATGGACGCATTCGAAAAAGACGTTTTCCCTTATATTGGTCATCGCCCGATTGCTGAAATAAAACCCCTCGAATTATTAGACCTCCTTTCTATTATGGAAAAGAGAGGCGTCACCGATAAATTAAAGAAAGTCCGCCAACGTTGTGGTGAAGTTTGGACATATGCAATTATTACTGGCAGGGCAGAATATAATCCAGCCCCCGATTTAGCGAGTGCTTTTATCCCTCATCAACGCGAACATTACGCTCACCTTTCAGTAGATGAATTACCTGAATTTCTCCGTTCCATTGATAAATACATGGGTAGTCAGATAGTCAGAACGGCTTTGCGAATGCTGATATTAACGGGTGTTCGTCCGGGAGAACTCCGCAAAGCTGAATGGTCAGAAATTGATTTAGATAAAGCTGTTTGGACAATCCCAGCCGAAAAAATGAAAATGCGCCGCACTCATGTAGTGCCACTATCAGAGCAAGTTATCGATTTATTGAAGCAGATTCAGCCCATCAGCGGCAGTTATCAGTATGTTTTCCCAAGCCGGACAGATTACAGAAAGCATCTTTCTGATATGGCAATCAATACGATGATCCGCCGTATGGGATATTCAGGACGAGCAACAGGCCACGGCTTCCGACACACTATGAGTACCATCCTGCATGATCAAGACTTCAACACTGCATGGGTTGAAAAACAGCTGGCTCATGTCGATAAAAACAGTATTCGAGGCACTTACAACCACGCTCAATATCTGGATGGTCGCAGGGAAATGCTGCAATGGTATGCGGATTATATGGAGATGCTGGAACGAGGCGAAAATGTCCTGATCGGGAAATTTGGCAAAAGGGCATAAAGATAGATATTTTTTAAGAAAAGTAACATAAAAAAGCAACGCCCCAGTGTGCGCGAACACATCTGAGGCGTCTGACCAAACCGTTAAACGAGGTAACGATGATGGCTGATACACAGTCTAACCAAACTCACCCCAAATTTACATCTTCAGATAAAATAAACGAACAAAAACCACTCGATTTCATCCAGTCTGTGAAAAAATCCGCCATGTATCACTGGGAAAATCTGCTGCCAGCATGTGGTATTGATATTCCCGGCAAGGGAAAACATGGCGCTTGCCCTGTCTGCGGCGGTGCTGACCGTTTCCACTTTATCGACGATCACCATCACGGCAATTGGCATTGTCGCCAGTGTGACGCTCCGAACTATGGTGATGGGTTGGATTTAGTGGCAAAAAACAAAAGGATCTCAATTTTTGAAGCAGCAAAGGTTGCTGCGGATGTACTGGCATTGCCTTTGCCAGAACCCAAACCAACTAACACACCAAATCATAGCGCTAAACCAATCGCAGAACGCATCACGGCACTGGTTGCCACTGCTGTTACGGGTGAATCTCAATATCTGATGAAAAAGGGATTGCAATACTCCAATCAGAGATTGTTAAAAGACGGTTCTTTATTGCTGGTGACTCAGACACTGGATGGCACAATCACGGGCGCACAGACCATCAAGCCGAACGGTGAAAAACACCTTGTTGCAGGTACACAGAAAAAAGGCAGCTTTATCTCGATCACTGAGATTACCGGAACGCCGGACACAATCATCATTACCGAAGGTTACGCTACAGCTTTAACTGTCAGTCAACTACATAAAGGCGTGGTACTGGCAGCGATTGATGAAAGTAACCTATTGATTGTTGCCGAGCAGGTTAGAGCGCAGTATCCAAACTCCAGAATCATCATTGCCGCCGATAACGACTGGCACGAACCGGAAGAACGAGACAAAAACGGCATGCTGAAAAAGAATATCGGCAAGGTTGCAGCAGAGAAGACCGCCAAAACGATTAACGGATGGGTAACGCTACCGCCTACGGAATCAAAAGCTGACTGGGATGATTACCGACAACAATACGGTATAGAAATAGCAGAACAAGCCTTTGCTCAGGGGCTTTATCAGCCAGCATTAACCAAGAAAAAAGCAGCAATTCAGCTTAATAATGATACCGAGCCTGCAAAACTGACATTATGCCAGATGGGAGCCAGCCAACGCGGGGAAGTATTGCTGGCACGTTATAACGGTGATTTGGCACTGGATGGTGCTTCGGAAACCGTTTATCACTATGACGGTATTATCTGGCGTCCGGTCAGTGACCGTGATTTAAGACGGGAAATGGTCGCCGCCTTTATGGAAGAAAAATTACCATATTCACCGCATGGTATTAGTTCAGCCGTAGATGCCCTGAAATTACAGCTTCCCATGATGCAGCCTCCAGAACGCCACTTAATCGGGTTTAGTAATGGTGTATTTGATCTGAAAACCTGCCAGTTCCGGCCTCACGGCAAAAATGACTGGCTATTACTTGCCAATGACGTTGAATTTAATTCCCCTGTTTCGGGGGAAACCCTGCAAGATTATGCGCCACAATTCTGGCGCTGGCTCAATCAGGCAACTGCCAACTGTGAAAACAAAGCATATAGAGTGCTAGCGGCGCTGTTTATGGTGTTGGCGAACCGTTATGACTGGCAATTTTTTCTGGAAATCACCGGAGTCGGAGGCAGTGGTAAAAGTATCTTTGCTGAAATTTGTTCCATGCTGGCAGGTAAAGGCAATACCGTTTCCGCAAGTATGGCTGCACTGGAAAATCCACGGGAACGGGCGTTGATTGTCGGCTATTCGCTGATTATCCTGCCAGACCAAACTCGCTATGTGGGTGATGGTTCCGGCATTAAGGCGATTACTGGCGGCGATGAAGTTGCTATCGATCCGAAACATAAACAACCTTATTCAACCCGCATTCCTGCGGTGGTGCTGGCAGTAAACAATAACGCCATGAGTTTTAGTGATCGCAGTGGTGGGGTATCGCGGCGTCGGGTAATTTTTAATTTTTCCGAAGTCGTGCCGGAAAATGAACGCGATCCACTCCTACGGGATAAAATTGCGGCAGAATTGCCTGTGATTATCCGGCACTTGCTTCACCGATTTGCTGATCCACAATCAGCGAGGCGTTTACTGGCAGAGCAACAGAAATCTGCGGAGGCGCTGGATATCAAACGCGGCACAGATCCACTGGTCGATTTTTGCGGTTATCTCATTGCTTCCCATGAAGTTGACGGCCTATTAATCGGCAATGCGGAAATTATGCCGTTCAATCCCCGTAAGTACCTCTATCACGCCTACCTTGCTTATATGAAAGGCAATAACCTGAACAAACCTGTTTCCGTGACTCGCTTCGGGATGGATATGCCGGGCGCACTGGCAGAATACAGCCAGCAATATTTACGCAAGAAAAGCAAACAGGGCATTCGCAGCAATCTGAGCCTGAATCTTGATACCGCTATCGAATGGATGCCGAAACTGACAAGCAATAGCCAGCCAGAAGAATAATTTTTTTCTGATTACAGGTATTTTTCAAAGAAATATAAAAAAGTGTTCACCACTGTTCACTCTATAATTTAAACCAAATATATCAAAGTATTATAGGGTGAATAGTTATTTTTAAACTGTTCACAACTATTCATCACTGTTCACCTTTTTTCTGGTTGGAGGTGAACGGTTGGGTGAAGAGTAGCGAACAGTTTAATTTCAACTCATCACCCTTTAAGGGTTTGAATTTAAATGTAATTATTCAAAGGTGAACAGGGTGAACAGTTTTACCCCTAATTCTTTAATAGGGAGGGGGTAGGTAAAAATGTTTTCTCTGGCAGGTGATCTTTCAGATCTCCGAGTTACTGGGTTAATTTATTAGCCCGGTAACTCGGAGAAGGCAAGCGTAGCGCGTCAGTGTGGTTTTAATCTGTCGCCTTAAACAAAATGTAACATAGGTAACCATATCTATTTGTTTAATATACGATATTAATCACGATTTTTCCGCTTTATTGTCACCTATACTAGAATATATAAATAATTCTGGTATATCCTATCCAGCGGTGTATCAAAAACATGCAATTATCATGGGCAAGATAAAGAATTTTTCAGCTAGATTGGTTTTAGAACTGGCAAAAATGATAGGAAGGGTTAAATGTGGATTAAGTCATTATTTAATATACTGATAGTAATAATTTTATTTATTTTTTGTAATATAGGATTTATTTCCATTGATTTGACTACAAAAGAAGTAATAACCTTATGGACAAGCAATGAGTACACCCCATCTGAATTATCTTTTTTTATTCAGATCACTGATTATGCAATGCTGGCTAATAATTTTCTGTTTGTTTTATGTACCATAATGTTATTTTTACGAAATAAATTAAAGCATAGTTTAAGAATAATTTTTTTAATCTTTTTAATTTCCCTAATAAATAACATATCTACATTTATTTATGCCTTAAATTTTCCAACTTTTTTTAAATTTATTAAAAACCATGATATACATTTAGTATTGGTTTCATTTCCTGCCTCAATCATTATCATTTATATTTTTGCAAGGATAAAAAGCAAATGAACAATAGGGACATAATCAAACAATCAAGAGTTTTTGATAAACTTGATACATATGCATTAAATATTTATGAAACCACTTGTCGATGGTTACCTAAAGGTGTTTTTTTATGGGTGGAAACAAAAGGCACAGGTCATACATTTATTTCTGTTCATACCGAAAAAGGAATAAATGTTTTTTCCTACGGTCGTTATGCCAATGTTAGTCCAACGCAAATAACAGGTGATGGTGTTTTAGTTTGGATGCAGGATAATGAAGCAATTGAATATATGTCAAGCGAACTTTATAGAATGGAAGCTCAAGTTTATAATATCAGGGACGCTGATATTATAGCGATAATGACATATTTTAAAAGCCGATGGCACACTGGTAAAGAAGTAACCAGTGCTTCCGCAAATGAACCCACTAAAAAATTCGGAAGAGTTATTGATACTTATGACTTGACTGGTGTCAACTGTACAACTCACTCTATCAAGGCACTTAATTACGCAGGAAGTAAGGTCTTTGAAAGAAAAAATATATTTTCTATAAACTATACAGAGGATTTTACTATCCCATATTCATTACGAATATACATGAATGATATTGATACACTTAAAAAAAGCATGATTATAACTGATGTTACATGGAGTTTTAAGCAACAGATGAGAAACACCAAAGGGTTAGTTCCTTTAAATAACGTAGGAAAGAAACAAGAAGCATTTGGTGTTGCAGCTAAATCAGCAGGAATGCTAGGCACTCAAAGTAGTGGATACGGTGGTGCTACTTTCGGTGGTTCGTCTGGCTGGAATTACACCCCGAAAGAAGAATGATTATAAAAAATGATGAACCAGCTATTGACGACATGAAATAATTAAAAAATTATACTAAAATGTCATAATACATTCATTAACAATATTGCGATTCATGTTTGAATCGCTTTATTTTTATCTTGATTAAGTCAGTGATTATGTGAACATCTAAATTGTAAATATTAAAATCAAACTTTAATGAGGATATATGTTTTGAGTAAATTTGAGAACATTAATGTTTCAGGCAATAATAACCAATTTGGAGATAACAACGTCCAGAATAATACAGTAAACAATAACAACTATAACATAAGTAATAATAAAGATAAAGATAATTCATCTGCATTACTTTTTAGCGCAGTCGCAGGAGTAGTTACAATTATTTGGTGGTTCTTTAATAACATTGAAAGAATCTACTATTATCTAAATATAATAACATTATCTTCTGCAATTTTATCTTTTTTTTCTTTATGTATCCTAATATTTAATGAACAAATTAAAAAAGAAGATTTTTTCCGTTTTTTTGGGAGTGTTATATCTTCTGTTGGATTGTTTTTATTGGCTATTTTTGCGTATAATCATGCTCCAAATGATATAATCCAATTATCGCAAAAAGTTAAATTGATAGATTTTTGGAAAAGCCTAACAGAACACGGAAGAAATATCGCATTAGCAAACTTCATATCATCAATTATAATTGCCATATCTGCCATTTTCTCTCATCTTTCATCATTAAGGCAATTTGCATATTCCCTATCAAACGCTAATAGAACAGGTTTATGGTATAGGGTTTACAGTAGTATGAAAATATTTAAAATGCGCATTTCTGCTTTTGTTTTTATTTTAGCAAGCGGATTGGTTTTATTTCTTTTAAATGGTGCGTTCCCTGGTCTTGATAATTAAAGTTCATTTCATAGATTGGAATAATTTAAAAACCGCTGTGAAGAGTAAATTTCTCAGCGGTTATCAAAAAAATTATTTTCTGTGCACCCTACTAATTTCAATTTGGTTTAATTGCTTTACAGTATTAAAATTTAGCTTTAAATATGAGAAAATATGTATTATCATATAAAAGTTATCGTTCGGGTGTTCTCTGTAATAAGGTGAGCTTTAACACACTAAGTAGACGCTTATACTATAGGTGTATAAGGCTGCCAGTGGCAACACTGGTAACCTATATGGAGAAGCCATATAATGAAGATCGTCCCTGTACGCCAGTATATACGCTTTAAAAATGGTTGCTGGGAGACGGTGTGTGCGCACTACCGTTCATGGCCTAAGCGCTAATCAGTAATAGTCCCCCGACGATAACACTCTTAACTATTCCATCATTTTGTTATAGTGTTCAATATGATTTGTTTTTTCAAATATTCTCTTAAATAACTCTAGGTATCTTTTTGCCTCAATTCGTCTAAATTCTTCAACAATATTTGCTGGGTCTGAATGGGAGCCTCGACTTATAAATCTATAAAAACCTTTGTAAGAATCGTCAGAAAGCTCTTCTGACATCTCATGCAATTTATTTCTTAATTTATCTGTATTATTAAGAAATGAAAAGTAGTACTCTAAGATATTTCTCATTACATTTGGCAATATGGATTCAGAGACATTTCCATTTTCAATATCTTTTATAGTCTGCCAAAGTAGTTGATATTCGTTTTTTATGTTTTTTCTATCCATTTTTTCTATTTTAGTGTTTTCCCCTTTATATAATCTATAAGCTTTGTGTTTTTCTTCAAACTTATCATCTTGTGATGGAGTGAATTTTATTAATTCATGGAAGAAAAATAAGTTATGTGTAAGTATTATTATTTTATTTTCATGTTTAGAATCAAATAG
>NZ_CAWQJR010000156.1:0-39930 GCF_963894935.1 Xenorhabdus sp. PB61.4 | reverse complement strand
AATAAGGTCCGCATAGAAATCTCAAAATGGGTACACGTTTGTTCGAAGGTCAACGAATGCTTGTCTTTATATGCCAGTACTCTCTTTCGAAAATCCAGACTATAGCCCATCTCACTTTATCCTTTGTCATATGAATCCAGCTATTATGTCATATTAATATGATTCTGCTATAATTCAGCCATCGGTATCAACCCGCAATGGGGCATAAACGTGTTAGACCACACGGTCTGAATGGGTCACCGCGTATTGACAGCCTCTCTCTGGCGCCCCAAAAACTCCGTCGTGCTCCTGACATTATTTTTTGTCCGGGGAAATGAATTACCCATTGACCGGATTATTTCTGTTGATTAGCGTAGTCAGACTTATCCATGATCCGGTCGCTTGTGAGGATCACCTTCGGGCAGCGACAACAACACTCCCGTAGCCTGCAAGGGAGTACACCACGGTGTGGTCATCTGCGCCCCTTTGGAAGCAGATATCGTCAGTCTGATGGCGATGAAGGTCGCTTAATCTCATCCATGATGGCCAACCGGCCAGTCACCCAACGGGGAACACATTTCCCATTGGGTCAGGTGTTCTCCGTTGTTTTTATCAGGAGAATACCATGCAACAACATACCCCCCCGGCCACGGTGCACACTGTGCCCCCAGCTGAATTATCCCCTTTTGCTGACATTTTTCCGCACACCGGTTCACTGGAACTGATGTTGCTGGAGCACACGTTCATTAAAGCGGCTGCCGGGCTGTGTGACGATGACCGGTGTGACCGATGGCAGTACCGGAAGGTGTCAGACCACATCGCCTATATCGTGCCGATGCGGCCGGATTCCTCTGGGGTCAATGTGAGTACGACTGACTTTAAAGGTGAAGTCTCCGCCGACGCTTTTGGGCTGATGGTGACCCTGAGCGTATTGGGTTATCTGACTGACCTGATGAAGCTGGACGGGTACGCTGAGCGGCTTTGCACCCTGCGTGAATATGCGCGGCAACATCCTCAGGCTCAGTGTATCCGGGCGGCTCTGGGCTTAAAAGGAGAATGTGATGCCGGATAATGAACTGATGCTGCTGGACAGTCTGGCCCTGTCGGTCGTGTTCCCCGGCAAAACTCCACTGGAACGGTTGTTTCTGGGTTTCCTGCTGGCAAATACCGCCTCACAGTTGTGTGGTGAATATCGTCCTGAGCAATGGCGCAGCCGGAACGTGTCTGGATCCCTGACGTATATGATCCCCACCGCGGCAAAAACCTATTCGGTTTATCTGCCGGAGACGACATTGACGGCCACGCTGTCTGCGGATGCGTTTGGTCTGGCCGTCACCGCGATTGTGTTTGCCCGTATCGCTGAGTTGGATGAACCGAATGCGGATGCGTTCCGGTTCTGCGAACTGCACGAATACGCGCTGCACCACCCGGAAACCGGGCTGCTGCGTGCGGTACTGGCGATGCAGCCAAAAGAGGACATCATCAGCTCGTCACTTATCCATAATAACCCTCATCACCACTGACGTTATCAGCCCATGAGGTTGTTAACCCTTTTCTTTAGCGCCTGACCGGGGAGCCGACAACACCTTCCTGTTACCGGGCGGGTGTTGTCTTTTATTGACGTCCAATCAAGGAGAGCCACACCATGAACCCGATTTTTTTACCTGCGCCGGAGAGCACGACACCGGTCTCGCAGGAAGCTATTTTTACCGTCCAGGTCACCGGCCTGATGCAG
Organism: Xenorhabdus sp. PB61.4; assembly: GCF_963894935.1. Classification (NCBI taxonomy): domain Bacteria; kingdom Pseudomonadati; phylum Pseudomonadota; class Gammaproteobacteria; order Enterobacterales; family Morganellaceae; genus Xenorhabdus; species Xenorhabdus sp. PB61.4. The sequence goes on along the minus strand of NZ_CAWQJR010000156.1, from coordinate 38,216 downwards.
CATCCCCAACGACCCCAATCGCTGCGGGAGGAAACGCTGACCGTGTGTGAGACCGACTCGGTCACCGAAGCGGTACAGCGGCTGAAAGTGATCCATCTTTTGGGTGACTGGCCGGTACCGGAAATGCCCTCAGCTCAGTGCCGGCGGGCTTTTTTTCCAATCACGGTAATGATTTATGACGCCCAGGATAACAAGGTGCTCGGTGGCCGCTTTGATGACGAGATTGTCTGGGCACAGCCGGTCACCGTGACATCAGAGCGTTTATCACTGGTGCAGAAACAACAGCGCTTGTGTCAGTCGGCCACGTTTGAGCTGAGCTGGCAGAATGCAAAGGCGGCCCGCGCCTTGTGGCATGAGGCGAATTTACTCTCGCTGCATGTGGTTGCGCCGCGTTATCAGCACCATCATGAAGTGCAGGATATTCTCCGGCACAGCACAACCCTCAGCGTTTAAAGGTGAGATATCACCATGAAACCCTTACGTTTAACCGTCTGGCAGGTGATAGCGGACACGTTGCTGCAACACCATTTTGGCCTGCGCCTGACAGACACCGCATTGTGTGAACCTGACACGCTGGCGGAATGCATTGCCAACAACATTCCGCCCTCTGAGGCCATTAATGACCTGATAGACAAATACGACTTAATCCGGCTGGATACGAAGGGGATACCGCACACGACACCCTATCTGGGTATCCATGATGAGCTGAAAGTGATTTTTGACAGCGGTCTGGCTGGCCTGCTTTCTGAGCAAAATAAGCCGTAATCCTTTTTTCAATCTACCCACCGGTGGAACTGTATTCCCTGATGGGGCAGTTCCGCCTTTTTTAACGTTATCAATCAAGAGGAACTGAACTATGGCAGAATGGGTCACTAATCAACTGGAAGTCACCGGTAAATCCGTGTGTCTCAATGTGATGCAGCAATGGGTTTGTGGGGAGGAATTTCCCCGTTACCGTCAGGCGGTATTGCAAAGCCTGCGCCTGTTTCTGGCGGGCTGTGCCGGAATACTGAAAACCACCAAACCCCAGACCTATACGCCTTACCCGGAACTGGTGCGGGGCACGGCAGCGCCGACCGCGCAGAATCTCGCGTTTGAACAGTGGCTGGCGCTGTTGCAGGACAATGTGTTGTTGACCACCGAAAACATGAAGCGGATTAACAGTATCTACCGTCAGTCGGGCTTAAGCCTGCTGCGCTGGGAGACTATACCGGCGTCAGCGCGTGACATCATTGCCCGCCTGCTGATCCGCCAGTATATCGACTGGTTTGGTGTGGTGAGCTGGTCTGACAATCTTGATATCAATGCGTGCTGGGAGAAACTGGCGGTTTATCCGACCTCGGCGCAGCCCTGCGATATGCTGATGATACGACCAACCCGCTTGGCTACAGAGATTAACGGAAACAGTGGCTTACTGAAAGGAATGACCACCACAGCGCAGTGCTACGATGAGCACTATGGGCTGGAATGGCCGTTCGGTCATCATGTCCGCTGGGAACGACGCCATGTCAGCAGTCTGACGGTGCGGTTTGATACCCCGTGGGCAGCGCCGTCAGCCGAACTGATGGGCGAACTGTCCTCGGTGTTTGACTGTGAAATCCGCCACTGGTACAGCGAACCGTCAGGCATCCTCAAAGGCTATGATTGTTATGACCAGGGCGAGCATGTGGACAGCCACAACGGGCAGGCAGGACACGAAAACCGTCCGGCCCTGTATCTGGTTAACGGCGATAAGCCCGAAACGGCACTGGCATTACCGGCGATGGCCGTCGGGCAGTAACCCGCTGTTTAACGTTGTATCAGCATATTTTCACTTCAACCGAAAGGGGAAACACGTTCCCCTTCCGGGGCGTGTTTTCCTTTTTTTATCAGGAAAACATGCCATGGCTTCTTGTCCGGACTACCAGAAAGAGTTTATTTCGTTGTTTAAACAAACCGCCCGTTCCCGTAACCGTTATCGGGTTTTTCAGGATTTTTGCAACTGTGCGATGGCGGCCATTCACAATAAATACTGTTTCAGTGAGGAACTCGAGCAGTTCTATCTGAAAACTATCAACAAGTATGAACGGGAAGATATTGACCGGATTGTGAAACTTTTTTCCTATACCGCGCTGGCCCTGGCAGAAGCTCCCTGTGATTTTCTCGGCAGCGTGTTTATGCAACTGGAGCTGGGGAATAAGGGACTTCAGCAGTTCTTTACCCCCTGGAGTGTGGCCAGAATGATGGCACAATTGCAGTTGAATGAGGTATCTGACTTGTTGCAGACCCGACCCTTTATCACCTTCCACGAACCTTGCTGCGGTGCGGCCTGTATGATGCTGGCAGCCGCAGAGGTATTAAGAGAGCAGGGACATGATCCGTTGTCCAGTATGTGGGTGTCTGCGATTGATATCGACCCGCTGGCGGCGGTGATGGCGTATATCCAGCTTTCCCTGACCGGTATTCCGGCAGCGGTCACGATTGGTGATGTGCTGAATGATCCCGGCAGCCAACGGACACGCTACACACCGGCCCATTATCTGGGCAACTGGTCGCAACGTTTGCAGGCCGATGAACACGCGGCCTGATTTCTGTTTTCATCCTCTTTGTTTCACGACTGCGCCTTTCGGGGCGCTTTTTTACGTTTAAGGGTAAGTCATACAAACAATTTTCATTTTCGCAAAAAGAGTTTCGCCTTGTTTCAGCGTAGGATTGACCGACACTGGGCTAAATTTGAACCCAAAGAGGAAAAGCCCATGTTGGAACGTTTTAAATCCCATTTTGCCCGCCCGTCTGTGACACCATCAGAATCATCCGGACAACAAGCGGAAACCCTTTGCGACAACCGGAGGTATTTTCAGCCACAGTCAGCGGAAGCGTTGCTGGCAACCTCAGAACGTGGTCAGGCTCTCCGGCAACTGTGGGAAAACAGTACGCTGCCCGCCGGGTTGTATCAGCAGTTTTATCTGGATCCGCTCCGGCAATTATGCGCCCGTGTGCAGCATATTCCTGCCACACCGGAAGGCGTCTGGTCTTATCGTGGTGGGTTTATAGATTTGACACTGCAATTTACTGCCTGTGCTGTGCGGCTGGTGAAAGGACACATGCTGCCACCCGGCGTGGCACCGGAAACACAGGCCGCACAGAGCTTGTTGTGGCAGGCAGTGGTATTCTGGGCCGCGTTGTTTTACCACCTGCCGCTGTTGCGGCAACTGGAAGGTGAACTGGATGATGGACACCCCTGGCTGCCGGGGGTGTGGGTGCCAGCACGCCGTTTCCGCTTCCGGTTTCATGCCTCACTGTCTGAGCTGCCTGTTTCTCATAAAACGCTGCTGGCTGCCCGTTTGTTACCGGAGGAAGCGGTCACCTGGCTGTCTTTAGTGCCCGGTGCGTGGCAATGTCTGATGTTGCATCTTGGCGGGTCTCCTTCTTCTGTTCCGTTGACGGATTTACTGCTTCAGTCAGCAGCTGAGCAGGTGAAATCGCCATTGCTGAAGCCGGTTGAATCTGCTGAAACGAGGGTGGCTACCGCTCATCCATCACCTGCTCCGGTTACTCCGCTTGTCACACCGATGACCGTCCCAGCACCTGACACCCGCGATGATACCCGGACATTACTGTCACTGTTTCAGACAGCGGAGTGAACTTTTGGTGGTAAATAATACAAATGATAACAATAACGATTTGAAATTGTTCAAACGCCCCGTATCAGCGTCAGAATGCCTTGTTTCAGCAATGTACAAAAGGTCATTATATAAAAAATAAAATAATTCAATGTGTTAATTAATTTTTAGTTTATTAACAGGACGTGGCTGTACCGGGACACAACTTGACACACTAAGGAAACCATCATGTTCAATAATGAGGAAAAAATGGGTTGGGATGAATTACTGGAAGAATACTTTTTCTCGCATATGCTGCGACCGGCTACGGAGTGGAGTTATCGCAAGGTGACCCGGGTTTTTATTGGGTTTATGGGCGATACGGTGTTGCCGGAACAGGTCACTCACCGCGATGTACTGCGGTGGCGACGCTATCTTCTGACCGAGAAAAAACAGTCGAGCTATACCTGGAACAATAAGGTTGCCCACCTGCGGGCGATTTTTAATTTCGTGATGGAAAGAAAACTGCTGCCGCTCACTGAAAACCCGTTTAACGAGGCAGCAGTGAAAAAAGAGAAAAAAACGAAGAAAATCCTGAGTAAATCCCAGATAACCCGCCTCTATCTGCTGATGGGACAGTATGAGGAAGAAGAGCGCAGGCAGGTAATTCCCCGGGGAGGCCGCTGTGCGTTGTACCCGACCGGCTATTGGCTGACGGTACTGGATACGTTCCGGTTAACGGGGATGCGCCAGAATCAGCTATTGCACCTGCGGCTACGGGATATCAATCTGGACAGCAATTATATTGTTCTGCGGGTCGAAGGGAGTAAAAACCACAGTGAATGGCGGATACCGATGATCCGGCAGCTTAAACCCCGCTTGGCGAAACTGATTGAACAGGCAAAAGCCTGCGGGGCGAAAGACGATGATCCGCTGTTTGACTTAAGTCGTCTGGATTTGCACGCTCATGGACGGATGAGCCGTTACCGGTATGATCACGATAAAGAAAGGCAGCATATCCGTTCGTTCTTCAACCGGTTGTCGAAAGAGTGTGGTTTTGCCGTTTCCCCTCACCGTTTTCGTCATACACTGGCCACTGAGCTGATGAAAGCACCGGATCGTAATTTGCAGCTGGTCAGGTGTTTGCTGGGGCACCGCAGTCTGGCAACCACACTGGAATATATTGATATCGATATGGAAATCGCAGGTAAAACGCTGGAGAATGAACTGGCAATCTACCTGGATATTGCGGTGTAAGGATAACCGGCAGTAAAAAAGACAGGGCAGGTCTCAGACAGGATCGAGGAGGTGGAGGTGTGAGTCACTGCCCTGCATCAACAGGGATGGTACGAAAAAATGGCTATTTGCGATCCCCTGTCCCGTAAAGTCTTTCCCTTACTTGACATCAGAATCAATTACTGAAATCATTACCTTGAACGAAAAAAGAGTGCTTGCAAATGCAGGCACTCTGTATTCTTTAATTTATGGCTTTTTTAAACATTGAACGTACAAACTAAGCGATCAATTGTTTAACATCTTCTTAACAGCCCTAAATTTTAACTTATTTGTTAATTACCTGATAGTATTCAACAAATTAGCTTTAAAATCGTGGTGCCCGGAGGCGGAATCGAACCACCGACACGGGGATTTTCAATCCCCTGCTCTACCGACTGAGCTATCCGGGCTAACGGGGACGCATTAAACAGTATTCACTCCAATCCGTCAACGACTTTTTGCGAAAAAAACATGAAAAATGGTCGTTGGCGGATTTTTTATACTAATCAAGAACAATTATTCAGCGTTGCCAGCTTTTTTTAACTTAAGGCACCCTCTTTTCGGCAATTAGCTATGGTCAGAATATCCTGAGCCAGCAGTTTTGCGATGACCACATCTTCAATATCTTTTTTCACTAATAGCTTGCTGAGGCATCCTTCAAGGATAAGTTCCATCTGTTTGGCAACTTGTTCACTATTTTCAATGCCAATTTGCTGTAGTAGCTCATTCGAATATTGAAATGAGCTTTGTTTTTGTAATGCAGCTAATTGATGGATAGGATGATCGGTATCAGGAAAAGCACTACAGGCCGCAATAAACAGGCAACCGGGGCAGCGATTTTCCTCTACTTTTTCTTTGAGAGTGTCGTAACGAGCTAATAGCTTTTGTTCCGGGGATAATGTTTCATCCAGCAGGGTATGGCGCTGCCAGGCTTCTATTTGTTGGCTATGGAAACGCAGGCAGTCATAAAGTAGGGCTTCGCGGTCTGGCCAGAAATGTTTTATTTGGTCGATATCAATGTTCAGGGGAGCTAAAAGTGTCTCCAGTGTTACTGACAGACCCTGTTGCTCAAGTAAATTGAGTACATGATTAAGTACGTATTCACGCTGCACTGTTGCTCTCCTTTTAAATGATTTTTATTGATCTTTTATCTGTTCTGAAGCTATTGGGTATAAATGCTGTAAATGGCGATTAAAATGTTCTGCATCCATAAATCCGTTGACTCGCGAGTCGGGTATTTCCTTGCCTTGGGTGTCAAAAAACAAGATAGTCGGAAGCCCCAGCACTGCCAGTTTTTTTAGCAACTCTTTCTGGTCAGGGCCATTCTTTGTAACATTGGCCTGCAATATGAGAAAGTGACTTAGTTGCTTTTGGACTTGTGGATCACGGAAAGTATATTTTTCAAATTCCTTACAAGCGACACACCATTCTGCATAGAGATCCAGCATGATCGGTTTATGACGATTTTCAGCCAGAATCTGACTCAATTCCTGCCAGTCATTGATTTGCTGGAATGCTAAAGGTGCTTGTTGTTGTTCTATAACAGAATTTCCCCATACCCAGTCTTGTAAAGGACGTGAGGCGATTAAAGCCAGTGCCAGTAAGATGAGCTGTAGGGTGCGTAACCAGCCGTTTTTGTGGTTTAGCGTCAATGAAAAAGCCCAGCCACAGAAGGCAACCGCTAATATGCTCCATAACCTTATTCCCCATACATCTCCCAGCACTCGTTCCAGCAAAAATATTGGCAGTGCAAGGATAATAAAGCCGAATGCTTCTTTCACGTATTGCATCCACGGGCCACTGCGGGGTAAGAATTTGTGGCCGAATAAAGTCACGGCAATGAGTGGTAAACCCATTCCCAGTGCATACAGATAAAGTGTCAGACCACCGAGTACAGCGTTACCACTTTGGGCAATGTAAAGTAAAATGGCGCTGAGTGGGGCGGTTGTGCAGGGCGATGCAATCAGGCCCGCCAGCATCCCCATGACGAATACACCAAAATAGGAACCACTTTTTTGCTGGTTACTCCAGTTCACCAAACGAGTCTGAACGGAAGAAGGGAGCTGGAGTGAATACATTCCGAACATGGATAGTGCTAGTAGAATAAACAGGACGGAAAGCCCTATCAGAATATAAGGGCTTTGTAATGCAGCCTGAAACTGTAAACCTGCTGCGGCGACAATTAACCCCAAGGCCGTATAAGTGATGGCCATTCCCTGCACATAGCTCATTGCCAGCCAGAAGATACGTTTCAGGCTTTCAGGGCGTTTTTGTCCCAGAATAATAGCGGAGATTAACGGATACATTGGCAGGATGCATGGAGTAAATGCGATACCTATACCAATCAATAATGCCCATAAGGGCGAAAATGGCATTTGCTCTGTTTTGAGTAACGTTTTCTCCTGCGGCAATGAGTCACTTTGAGGTGTTTTTATTGCAGCAGGTTTAGATTCTGACTGTTTTGGTGTTGCATCTATTGATGGTTTTATAAGGGCGGTCACTGCGTATAGTGGCACGCTGATTGTTTCTGGGGGATAGCAGTACCCTGCTTCCGCGCAGCCCTGATAGGTTACCTGAAGTGTTGAATCATTTGTTGCCGCAATAATCGGGATATTGATGTGTGCTGACTGAAAATAAACTTCAGTTTTGCCAAAAAATTCATCTTCATGAGCGGTTGCTTTGGAAAAGTCGATATGGCCTAAAGAAGTTTGCTGATCGGGGGTGATAACGAACTGTTTTCTATAGAGGTAATAACCAGGTTTAATATCCCAACTTAGCGTCAGTTGTTCCCCTTTTTGCTGAAAATCAAACATAAATGCCTGTTCAGCGGGAAGATACCGATTCTGTCCCAGTTGTCCGGCTTGCTCAAACAGCGCACTGGATTTAAGAGGGAACGCACTGATTGCACCGAACAGTAGAAACAATATGAGAATACGTTTCATCATAGGATACTTTTTTACCTGAGTTATAGGGAGTCAATGGGTGAAATTTACCAGAATCGGCACTACGACTAAAATGGGCACTATAACCGATGGAATCTGAGACAAAAAGCTGATTGATTAATATTAATGCAAAGAGGTGTTTTTTTCAGGGAAGAGGATAAAAGAAAGAAAATATTTCAGGGGGTTTTAATCCCCCTGAAAATCAAACATAAAGCCTGAAGGCTACAGGATCATACCACCGAACAGAAAGCCGAATGTGACTGCCAGCCCAACAGCAATCGTACCCGGAATAAAGAACGGATGGTTAAAAACAAAACGTCCGATACGGGTTGTGCCGGTATCATCCATCTGTACTGCGGCAACTAAAGTTGGGTAAGTTGGCAGAATGAACAGCCCGGATACGGCAGAGAAAGAGGCAATTGCAGTCAGTGGCGTGACATGCAGCGCTAATGCCATTGGCATTAAAGCCTTCGCTGTTGCTGCCTGCGAATACAATAAGGCTGAACAGAAGAAGAAAATAACTGCGAGTAGCCAAGGTCGAGAATGAATCAGGTTACCGGCAGTTTCCTTAATCCAGTCGAGATTTGCCTGAACAAAAGTATCACCTAACCAGGCCACACCCAGAATACAAATACAGGCACTCATGCCGGCCTTAAAAGTACTCGAATTCAGAATAGCATCTGTATTGACGGAACAAATAATCGTGGTGAGCGTTGCAACACTCAGCATAATAATCAGAATCGCGTTAGTGGTATTCATCAGTGGTTTTTCCACTAACCCGACACTCGGGCTATTGATAACCGCATAGATAACGACGCCGATAACACCCAGCAAAAATAACAGAACAGAGAGTTTTGCCTTCGGTTTGATTTCAATCTGAGACGCACCGCGCATTTCTATCAGACCGTCAGCCAGACGTTTCTGATAGATAGGATCATTTGCCAACTTGGAATCGAAAAGCCATGAAATGATGAATGACATTAACACGATGGCACAAAATGTGGATGGCAGCAGTATCATCAGCAAATGAATATAGCTGATACCTTGCCCTTCCATAACCGAAGCCATATAAACCACTGCTGCAGAGATAGGGGAGGCGGTGATCCCGATTTGAGCGGAGACTACAGCAGTCGAAAGTGGACGACACGGTTTGATACCCTGCTCTTTAGCAACTTCGGCAATAACAGGTAGTGTTGCCAGTGAAATGTTCCCTGTACCTGCGAATAGAGTCAGAAAGTAAGTGACTATAGGTGCGAGGATTGTGATGTATTTTGGGTTCTTACGCAGTAATTTTTCAGTTTGCTGGACGAGGTAGTCTAACCCGCCCGCTACTTGCATTGCTGATATTGCAGCAATCACAGCCATAATAATTGAGATAACATCAAATGGAATACTGCCTGGTTTTACACCTAGAATGGCGAGGATTAAAACGCCAATTCCACCCGCAAAGCCAATTCCGATTCCCCCTAATCTTGCCCCCAGAAAAATGGCCAGCAGAACAATAACCAATTCTACGGCTAACATGTTACATACTCCTTCATTTATTTAGTTTTATGAAAATTTATGGTTAATAATTTGTGTTTGCTGCCAATTAAAAAGGCACGCTTCCGGTTGGAATAGCGTGCCTTAAAAATTAAGACGAACTCGTTATTATAATCATTTAATTAGTCATCAAAACGTTTTGCTTTGTAAGTCGGATTTTTTAGGTTCTCAACAGAGAAAATATCATCTAATTCCGCTTCTGTCAGCAGACCACGCTCCAAAACAACTTCTCGGACGCTTTTACCTGTTTCTGCACAGATTTTACCTACGATATCGCCATTATGGTGACCGATGAATGGGTTCAGGTAGGTCACGATACCAATAGAGTTAAAGACAAAGCTTTCACAGACTTCTTTGTTGGCAGTAATACCGTTAACGCACTTCTCAACCAGATTACGGCAAGCGTTGCTCAGGATAGTGATAGATTCAAACATAGCCTGACCAATAGCTGGTTCCATGACGTTCAGCTGCAACTGACCAGCTTCTGCTGCCATAGTGATACAGGTATCGTTACCGATAACTTTAAAGCAGACCTGATTAACAACTTCTGGAACAACTGGGTTTACTTTGGCTGGCATGATGGAAGAGCCTGCCTGCAATTCTGGCAGGTTGATTTCGTTCAGACCAGCACGTGGGCCGGAAGACAGCAGACGCAGGTCGTTACAGATTTTAGACATCTTAACAGCCAGACGTTTCAGGGCACTATGAACCATAACATAAGCACCACAGTCAGAAGTCGCTTCAATCAAATCTTCTGCAGGTATACAAGGCAAGCCGGTCACTTCTGCCAGCTTTTCAACAGCCAGTTTCTGATAGCCAGGTGCTGTGTTCAGACCAGTACCGATAGCGGTTGCCCCAAGGTTCACTTCCAGCAGTAGCTCTGCGGTACGAGTGATATTTTTAATTTCTTCTTTTAATAACATAGAAAAAGCACGGAATTCCTGACCCAGAGTCATTGGTACCGCATCTTGCAATTGAGTACGACCCATTTTCAGGATATCGTCGAACTCAATACCTTTTTTGTCGAAGCCCGCTTTTAATAATTCGATTGAATTAACCAACTGCATGATTGCGTTGTAAACAGCAATACGGAAACCGGTAGGATAGGCATCGTTAGTTGACTGGCTTCTGTTCAGATGATCATTGGGGTTCAGGTACTCATATTCACCTTTCTGATGCCCCATCAATTCAAGACCGATATTTGCCAGCACCTCATTCGTATTCATGTTCAGTGAGGTACCTGCGCCACCCTGAAAAACATCAACAGGGAACTGATCCATACATTTGCCTGTGTTGAGCAGTTCATCACACGCTTTGACAATGATATCTGCAACTTTGCCGGGAATGGTATGGAGTTCTTTGTTTGCCAGTGCTGCCGCTTTTTTCACCATGACCATGCCGCGAATGAACTCAGGGACATCGTTGATGGAGCGGTCACTAATATAGAAGTTTTCAATCGCACGTAGAGTGTGAATACCGTAATAGGCTTCAGCAGGGACTTCACGTTTACCTAACAGGTCTTCTTCGATACGAATGTTGTTTGACATGAGAACCTTCTTAAATTGGATACGTTTTACTGTTTGTTATATGTTTGTTTAGATAATGTTGCCGACAGCAATCGCTGTGATATTAGGTGATTACCACAAAATTGCAGGCGCGATCATATGTGGATTTGTCAGAAATGCCTTGAACCTGGATCACTTTATAGTACGATTTTACTAATGAAATGACATATGTGTGATTGAGGTCACGGTTACTCAGGTAAAAAGTCAAATGTCTTAAGTATTGAAAACCGTTATTGTTATCCCCACATATGTTATCCATATAAACTAGTCATCTATAGATGTTGCTATCAATGAGCTGGGTTATAAACGAGATTCGTAGTAATAAAAACGCTTTGGTAGTATACACAGCGCCTAAAGCGGATGAGAATACCGGCTTATATCCTTCATCTTTCAGGTGCCTCATTTTAGGCTGCCTCATTTTAAGTTGCTTCAACTTAATTTGCTTTAACTTAAATTGCTCCAATTTCTTTTTCTTCAACTCATTTTCTTCAACTACAGGAGAACAACGTGCGCTGGTTTCCTCTTATCCTGATATGTCTGCTGATTTATATCGAATCAGTACTGTTTGTCCGCATCGCTTCTGAGGTCGGCGTCCTGTTAACGCTGTTATTGGTTGTTCTGACTTCCTGTGTTGGGGTTTCTCTGGTTCGTAATCAGGGCATAAAGAATTTTATGTCAATGCAGCAGAAAATGGCTGCCGGAGAAAGCCCTGCGGAAGAAGCAATCAAAAGTGTTTCTTTGGTCATTGCAGGTTTCCTGTTAATCATTCCCGGCTTTTTTACCGATTTTCTCGGGCTATTATTGTTGTTGTCGCCTGTGCAAAAATTACTGACAGCAAAATTACTGCCACATCTGACTTTTTACCGTCCGAATGTTCGTGGTGGATATGGTCAGGATGGTAATCATGGTCAGACATTTGAAGGAGAGTATGAGCGCAGGCAGGATGATGCTTCGAATAAGATTACTTGCGATGATCAAAAAAATCATGATGAGTATGATAATGACCACAATAAGAAATAACTTCAGCTCATACTGTCTGAGATTGTCACGGGTAATAAAAAAGTGAAATATTTTTTGCTATCCCCCCTTGAAGTACTGTCGATAAGCCCCAACTTGTAGCTTCATGGTACTGGTTCTGTTGGGTTCTGGTATCAATCCTCTTACCTGATATGGACTTTATTTATAGGAGATCTATCAATGAAAATTCGTCCATTACACGACCGTGTTATCGTCAAACGTCAAGAAGTTGAATCTAAATCTGCTGGTGGAATCGTTCTGACCGGTTCAGCTGCGGGCAAATCTACCCGTGGTGAAGTTCTTGCTGTTGGCCATGGTCGCATCCTGGAAAGCGGTGATGTTAAAGCTCTGGATGTTAAAGTGGGTGATATCGTTATTTTTAATGAAGGTTACGGTGTTAAAGCAGAGAAGATCGATAACGAAGAAGTGTTGATCATGTCTGAAAACGATATTCTGGCAATTGTTGAAGCGTAATTGAAAATCTTACGCTCAGATCTTCTTAATTGAACGAATTTAAAGGAAAGATACAATGGCAGCTAAAGACGTAAAATTTGGTAATGATGCTCGCAGCAAAATGTTGCGTGGTGTGAATGTACTGGCTGATGCAGTTAAAGTGACGCTGGGTCCTAAAGGCCGTAATGTTGTTTTGGATAAATCTTTTGGTGCACCTGTAATTACTAAAGATGGTGTTTCTGTAGCACGTGAAATCGAATTAGAAGATAAATTCGAAAACATGGGTGCACAGATGGTTAAAGAAGTTGCTTCTAAAGCTAACGATGCGGCTGGTGATGGTACAACTACTGCAACCGTTCTGGCCCAAGCAATCGTCACCGAAGGTCTGAAAGCAGTTGCTGCTGGCATGAACCCAATGGATCTGAAACGCGGTATTGATAAAGCAGTTGTTTCCGCTGTTGAAGAACTGAAAAAACTGTCCGTACCTTGCTCTGATTCTACTGCAATTGCACAGGTTGGTACAATCTCTGCAAACTCCGACGAAACTGTAGGTAAACTGATCGCAGAAGCGATGGATAAAGTCGGTAAAGAAGGTGTAATCACTGTTGAAGAAGGTACTGGTCTGGAAGACGAACTGGATGTTGTTGAAGGTATGCAGTTCGACCGTGGTTACCTGTCTCCTTATTTCATCAACAAACCAGAATCAGGTTCTGTTGAACTGGAAAACCCATACATCCTGTTGGTAGACAAAAAAGTTTCCAACATCCGTGAACTGTTGCCAGTTCTCGAAGGTGTAGCTAAAGCAAGCAAACCTCTGCTCATCATCGCTGAAGATGTTGAAGGCGAAGCGCTGGCTACTCTGGTTGTGAACAACATGCGTGGTATCGTGAAAGTTGCTGCGGTTAAAGCACCTGGTTTCGGTGATCGCCGTAAAGCAATGCTGCAGGATATTGCTATCCTGACTAACGGTACTGTTATTTCTGAAGAGATTGGTCTGGAGCTGGAAAAAGCAACTCTGGAAGATCTGGGTCAGGCAAAACGTGTTGTTATCAACAAAGACACCACTACTATCATTGATGGCGTAGGCGAAGCAAGCGCGATTGAAGCGCGTGTTGGTCAAATCCGTCAGCAAATCGAAGAATCAACTTCTGACTATGACCGTGAAAAACTGCAGGAGCGCGTAGCGAAACTGGCAGGCGGTGTTGCTGTAATTAAAGTTGGTGCAGCGACTGAAGTTGAAATGAAAGAAAAACGTGCACGTGTTGACGATGCACTGCATGCAACCCGTGCAGCAGTAGAAGAAGGTGTTGTTGCTGGTGGTGGTGTGGCGCTGGTTCGCGTTGCAGGTGCTATCACAAGCCTGACTGGTGACAATGAAGATCAGAACGTGGGTATCCGTGTTGCACTGCGTGCAATGGAAGCACCAATGCGTCAGATCGTTGAGAACGCAGGCGAAGAGCCATCTGTTGTTGTGAACAACATTAAAGCAGGTCAGGGCAACCACGGTTATAACGCTGCAACTGAACAGTACGGCGACATGATCGAAATGGGTATCCTGGATCCAACCAAAGTAACTCGTTCTGCACTGCAATTCGCAGCATCTATCGCTGGTCTGATGATCACAACTGAAGCGATGATCACTGAACTGCCAAAAGATGACAAAGCTGACTTAGGCGCAGCTGGTGGCATGGGCGGTATGGGTGGAATGGGCGGCATGATGTAATGCGCTCATCCTGATGATGGGATCTCCCGTCGATTAGGGTAAAACTTTGAAGGCGAGCAGATTTTTCTGCTCGCCTTTTTACTTTCTTCTATTAATAGCATACAAAAGATTAAATTTATCATCGTAATATACACAATGCATTTCAAGATGCGTCGCGGTCAACAAAGAGGCAATTTGAAAGACGAAGTGTATGAAGTTAGAGTAATCAACGAGGGAAGACATGCGAATAAAATTTTTGCTCGGCGCATCGGTGTTGCTGTTAGCGGGATGCACGACAAATAATCAATTAACTTCAGCAGGTTCCGGTGTACGTTTTGTGGATGCTCAGCCGGGTAGTGAATGCCAGCGATTAGGTGAAGTGACGGGAACTCAAAGTAACTGGCTTAATGGCGTCGGTAGTGAAAGCAGTTCTATGCGTGGTGCGGCTAATGATTTGCGTAATAAAGCAGCTGAAATGGGTGGGAACGTGATATATGGCGTAAATAGCCCGTCAGAGGGGCTGTTAAATAGCTTTATTCCCCTCGACAGCAAGATGGTCGGTCAAGTCTATAAATGCCCTTGAGTGTACGTGATAAGCAGTATATTGAATTCGGGCAATGCCCAGAAAAACAGACTGCAACATCGTGAGCTAGCTGTCTGAATTTCTGTGCACTGCCTGTTATCGCGAAAATATTAAAAAAACCTCGCTGGTTAATTATTTTTTAACCCTAAATCCAATGGAGTTTTGCTTGGTTCACCGCCGATTTCTCTTGTCAGACATGGTACCAGATAGCCAGAGACTTTGGTTAATAGCTCCCGCATAATGGCTTTTGCTTCTTCATCACTGACAAGAAAGTGTGCTGCACCCTGTACTTTATCCAACACATGGATGTAGTAAGGCAAAATACCGGCATCAAATAACGAATTACTTAAATCAGCCAGTATATCAGCGTCATCATTTATGCCTCGTAACAGGACACTCTGGTTCAGCAGGGTGACTCTGGCCTGCTTCAGCCGCGCCATACTCTCCCGGAATGCCTCATCAATTTCGTTTGCATGGTTAATATGGGTGACCATAATGACCTGCAAATTGGATTGTGCCAGACGATTACATAATGAAAGCGTCACTCTGTCGGGAATAACGACGGGTAAACGGGTGTGAATACGTAGCCGTTTAATATGAGGAATAGACTCAAGTTGAGTAATCAGCCAATCCAGTTCGTGATCCTTTGCCATCAGAGGATCACCACCAGAGAAAATGATCTCATTAAGCTCAGTATGTTGCTCAATATACTCTAGCGCTGATTGCCAGTTACTTTTATTGCCCTTGTTATCTTCATAAGGGAAATGGCGTCGGAAGCAGTAACGGCAGTTTACCGCACAACCCCCTTTCACCATTAATAACGCCCGGTTGCGATATTTATGTAACAAGCCGGGAACGACCGGATGCTGTTCATCTAATGGATCAGTGGAAAATCCGGCTGGAGTATCAAACTCTTCTCGTGCAGTTAAAACCTGTAGTAATAAGGGATCCTGCGGATCGCCCTTTTTCATTCGTGATACAAATGCTCTTGGCACACGCAAGGGAAACAGGCGTCGCGCCTCATTACCTTCTTTCAATAAGGCGTGCGTGTTCAGGGATAACAATTGCAACAACTCACTGGGATCAGTGATAACATCAGTAAGTTGTTGTAGCCAGACTTCTCTGGCAGGGTGAATATGGGTTATAATGTGTGCCATTTTTTGGCTAAGCCATTTCGTTAAAAATTAGAGGATCTCCATGGCTACTTATAGTACCAATGAATTCCGTTCAGGTCTTAAAATCATGTTAGATGGCGAGCCGTGCGCTATTCTTGACAGTGAATTTGTTAAACCAGGTAAAGGGCAGGCATTTGCCCGTGTTCGTATTCGTAAGCTGATCTCTGGCAAACTGCTAGAAAAAACTTTTAAATCAACCGATTCTGTTGAAAGTGCAGATGTTATGGATGTCAATTTGACTTACCTGTACAACGACGGTGAATTCTGGCATTTCATGAACAACGAAACTTTCGAGCAGTTAGCTGCAGATGTGAAAGCCGTTGGTGATAATGCTAAATGGCTGATCGATCAGGCAGAATGTGTTCTGACTCTGTGGGATGGCCGTCCTATCGCTGTGACTCCACCAAACTTCGTTGAGCTGGAAATTGTTGATACCGATCCAGGCCTGAAAGGTGATACCGCAGGTACTGGTGGTAAACCAGCTACTCTCAGCACTGGCGCGGTAGTAAAAGTACCTCTGTTTGTCCAGATCGGTGAAGTCATCAAAGTTGATACCCGTTCTAACGAATACGTTTCTCGCGTGAAATAATCTCGCTTTGTTATTTTAAAAAAACCGCAGCCTCTTCGTCCAGAGGTTGCGGTTTTTTTATGGTCATTTTTACGCTCATTGCAGCGGTTTGGGTTGATCGTTATAATCTCTTATTTCCTATCGTTATCTGGGACGACCCGGATAAACGTCATCTCATTGGGGACGGCCCCGCTTCCATTAGATATAAGGTTAAAGTATGTCTTGGTTGATACTTCTCAGTGCGGGTTTATTTGAAGTTGTATGGGCTGTGGGCCTGAAGTATACACAGGGTTTTTCCCGTTTAGTGCCGAGCTTGATCACTGTCAGTGCGATGGCTATCAGCGTAGGGTTACTGGCTTATGCTATGAAAAGTCTTCCGGCAGGAACAGCCTATGCGATTTGGACAGGTGTTGGGGCGGTAGGTACAGCGATTTTTGGGATTATGGTATTGGGTGAGTCTGCAAATATTGCCAGAATATTAAGCCTTGGCCTGATTGTGGTTGGCATTATTGGTTTGAAACTTGCCAGCTGATTTCCTGTAATTCATTGATTAACATTGAAATAAAACCCAGCATTATGCTGGGTTTTATTTTGCTTACTTTTTTTCATAACGAGAAGGCCATATCTCTTCTGGCGTAAGCCCCAGCGCGGTTGCGATTAAACGTTCCCCTTTCGGCCAGTGACGCTGTAGAGCATTCGCAAGTGTTGATGATGCCAGCCCCGCCGTACGTGAGACTTCTGACAATGTTGTGCCACGTTTTTTCAATTCAGCAATGATATCGGCGGAGTGCCAATCTTTATTTTCCATTTTTAATTTCTCCGGTTACCTGTCATTTTTCAATTAAAAAGAAATAATTTATTAGTAGACTATGAGTCACACATAATAACATAACTTAGATTTAAATGTGACTTATAGTCCGTGGTCGGATAAGTAACACGAATCGATACTTATCGGATGAAAACACCTAACAACATCAAATCCCTTTTCGGGCAAAGGATCAGATATCTCAGGAAAGAAGCCGGGATGTCGCAGGAGGCTTTTGCCGATAAGTGTGGTTTGGATCGAACCTACGTCAGTGGTATTGAGCGTGGTGTCAGAAATCCTACCTTAGAAATTATTTATGTGATTGCGAATGGGTTGCAGATTGAGCTGAATGAATTGTTCGATTTTTAAAGCTTCTATCTCTTCCGGTTAAATAATTCGTTGTTCTGTTTCTTATATCATTCTGAAAGTGAAGTTTTATCACCTTTGAGCATATACAACTAACTCAAAGGTGATTTTGGTCTGTTTGTAAGGTAGCTTTCTCAGTGATCAGTCTCACCAATATTTTTTAGGGCATCGATGATCATCCGCCAAAATTTGGCCTGATCCAGTTTTACCGCAACCTGAGTGTGGCAGTCCTCTGAAGGCGGGAAGCGAAAATCAGCGACAGTCATACCCGTTGTTAAGGTTCCGGACATTTCGATATTAACGGGAACTTTTTGTGTGGTCATGACACTGGGATCAATCACATAAGCAACAGCGCAAGGATCATGGACGGGAGGGTAGTCGAAACCCCGCTGTGTCATCCGATAACTTTTTCCATAAAATTGGAGTAAATCCAACACAAACTGAGCTGGGCGTGTATTTATTTTGGCTATCTCTTCAGTAACTTCCGGTGTTGCCAGTGCCTGATGGGTGAGATCCAATCCGACCATTGTCAGCGGCCATTTTTCATTGAAAACAATATGTGCCGCTTCCGGGTCGATTAATATATTGAATTCGGCAACAGCACTTCTGTTTCCTATATGGTAACCACCTCCCATTAATACTATTTCTTTTACTCTCTCCACAATTTGTGGTGCCTTACGCACGGCCAGAGCAATATTCGTCAAGCCTGCTGTTGGGACTAATGTGACGCTTTTGGGCGGATGTTCCATGATGATATCAATGATTAAATCAACGGCATGGCGAGTGTCTAGTTTTATTTCCGGTTCAGGCAAAATAGGGCCATCCAGTCCCGTTTCTCCATGAATGTCAGGAGCGGTTTTGATCTCTCTGACCAACGGCCGATAGCAGCCGGCAGCAAAAGGAATATTACGGATATTAGCGATACGGGCAATGGAAAGCGCATTATGGGTAACTTTATCTAAAGTTTGGTTGCCCACAACAGTTGTCACAGCTAAGAGTTCGATATCAGGGTTGCCATGAGCAAGCAGCATAGCAATGGCATCATCATGACCAGGGTCGCAATCGAGAATAATTTTTTTGGGAGACATATTCATTCCTTTTATGATTCCTAAAGTAAATATACTCACCAAGAATAATTCACCATCAATAAAAATTCCTCCGCTGACCATCACAAAACGACATGATAAAAAATGAAACCTGTTAATAATTGTTTTTATTATTGTGATTTAATTAACATATAAACAACAAAGGGTTTGAGCATTTTAATTGCGTATGATTCATATATAAATGATAAGAAATCGCAGATGGCAAATTCGTGTATTTATTAATTTATTAATGTTTTCTTGATCTCGCTTTATCATATCGCTTGAATAAAAAACGTTAATTGAATAAATAACATTCAGTCAATGCACAGGTATCCCTGAACATATCAGGGTATAGACTGATGCTCACGGGGTGTAATATGAATAATCAGATCGATTCATTAACATACTATGCAGCAACTAAAAAATATGATCTTCGCTTTCCAACATTGACAGAAGATCTGGATGTTGATGTCGTTATCATTGGTGGTGGGTTTTCTGGTGTAAATACAGCATTGGAGCTGGCAGAAAAAGGCATTACCAATATCGCGATTCTGGAAGGAAGAACGCTTGGATATGGAGGAACAGGGCGTAATGGCGGGCAGGTTATGGCTGGCATAGGTCATGATTTGGATCGGATTAAACGTCATGTCGGTGAGAAAGGTCTGGAAACCATATTTAAAATCAGCAATATGGGTGCAGGAATAATCCGGGAGCGGATTGCCAAATATAATATCAATGCGGATTTTTGCCCGGGTTATGGCTATTTAAGTTATAACTCCAGGCAGGATAAGACGTTGCAAGGTTGGCTGAAAGAGTTTCAGGCTGCCTGTCCTGATGATGAAATTGAGCTTTATACCGGTTCAGATGTTAAAAAAGTCATCGGTTCAGATCTGTACACCTCTGCATTGAAACATATGGGAGGTGGGCATGTTCACTCTCTGAATCTGTTGTTAGGGGAAGCTAAGGCCGTTACAGAGTACGGCGTCAAAATTTTCGAAAACAGTCAGGTTTTGAATGTTGAATATGGCCCAAGAGTTACCGTCCGTACCGCAATGGGTTCTGTACGGGCAAATAAAATGCTGTGGGCATGTAATGCGTTTCTGAATGGTCTTGAACCAACAATTTATAAAAAAACAATCAATACTTACGCATTTCAGTTAATGACAGAAGAGCTGTCAGACGAAATGATCGAAAGAGTCAGCCCTATCCACGGAGCCTATAGCGATATCAGTCCTATCATCAATTACTGGCGGGTGACTAAAGAGAACCGGCTATTGTTTGGTAGCGCAACGCAGTATCTCGAATATATCCCTTCTGATTTAAAAGCATGGAACCGGAATCGCATGCTGGATGTTTATCCCTATCTGAAAGACGTGAAGATTGAACTGGCATGGGGAGGCCCGATGTGCTGTAGCGTCAGCCTGTTCCCGCAAATAGGTTCTTTGCCACAGCATAACAATGTCTTTTACGTTCAGGGTTATTCAGGGTTTGGAGTAACACCAAGTCATATTATCTGTAAAGTGCTGGCAGAAGGCATGAGTGAGGGTTCCGATCGTTATTCTTTGCTGAGCTCTATCCCGCATATGAATGTTATTGGTAAAGAGCAACTGAGACATGTCTATCTTTCTCTCGGAAAGAGCTGGCATCAGCTTTCAGGCTACTGGAAAGGGCGTCGTTAGTTTTACTGATTTTTGGATTTTCACTGTTTTTTGCACAATAAATTTCTTTTTTGCACAATAAATTCTGAAAGGTAAAAGTCATGATAAAGCCGTTATTGTTAGAGAAATCACTTCCTGAATTAATGCCGATTGGTAGTGTGACTAATCTTGGTTCTGTTGTAGTAGAAGGTGATCCACAGGCAAGTGTTGCCATGGTTCACGGGGAACCAAATGATAATCTGACCTGCGGTATTTTTGCCTGTACCAGAGGGAAATTTAAGATGGTTTATCCCTTTGATGAAATGGCAACGGTGCATGAAGGTTCTGTGAAACTGACGGATGTTAAAACCGGTGTTGTGGCCGAATATCACAAGGGTGATTCATGGTTTGCTGCCAAAGGTACGGAAGTTTTGTGGGAAATTACCAGTGAACGCTTCGTGAAACATTATATGGCGTGTATCAATTCTCAGATTTCCGGCTGACGGAGGGTAACATCATGAGTGACATCACTTTGCTGGCGTCCGTTACGGCTTTTTTGCAGCGTTCTCATGGCCATTACATTAATGGACAATCCGTTCGTGGTCAGGGAGACAAAACCTTTTCAGTCGTCAACCCCGCGTCTGATGAGATGATCGCTACCGTTAATCAGGGAAGTGAGGTCGAAGCCAATGCTGCTATGCAGGCTGCATCTGATGCTTTTCAAGGTTCATGGGCCCGGACTTCACCGATGGAACGTGGAAATTGCCTGATACGGCTGGCGGATTTGCTGCAAAAACATAGCGAAGAACTTGCCCAGTTGGAAACTCTATGTTCAGGAAAAACCATTCAGTTATCACGTATGCTGGAGGTTGGAGCTTCTGCCCAATACTTGCGTTATTTTGCTGGCTGGTCGAGCAAAATAAGTGGTGAAACACTGAATGTTTCTTTGCCATCTTTCAAGGGTGAAGAATATACCGCCTTTACCCGTCGTGAACCAGTCGGCGTGGTCGTCGGGATTATTCCCTGGAATTTCTCGATCATGATTGCCATCTGGAAACTGGGGGCAGCTTTGGCCTGCGGTTGTACGATTGTTCTGAAACCAAGCGAATATACCCCGTTAACAATGCTGCGCGTGGCGGAACTGGCAAAAGAAGCCGGTATTCCTGATGGCGTGATTAATATTGTTAATGGCTCCGGAGCCGGTGTAGGAACTAAGCTGTTGACTCATCCGTTGTGTGCCAAAGTGACTTTTACCGGATCAGTACCTACAGGGAAACTTATCGGCAAATCTGTCATGGAACAAGGGCAGTTCCGTGCAACGCTGGAGCTGGGCGGCAAAAATGCAGCGGCTTTCCTGTCAGATGTCCCCGTAGAGAAGATAGTTGATGGAATATTGGAAGCCGGATATCTGAATCAGGGGCAAATCTGCGCGGCAGCAGAACGTTTCTATATTCCTTCTGTTCATATGGATGCGGTTTTGAAGTTACTCTCCGAACGCCTGTCTACGATGAAAATTGGCTCTCCCCTTGATGAAACGACGGAAATGGGGCCTTTAGCCAATAAAGAGCACTATGAAAAAATTCTGTCCCTGTTTGAAAAAGCACGTCAGGAAGGGAATGAAATTGTCTATGGCGGTCGTGCACTGGAAGGGAAAGGTTTTTTTGTAATGCCCACCGTGATCAGAGCCAAAAGTGCAGATGATACGTTGATGAAAGAAGAGACATTCGGGCCGATAGGGACTTTCCTCAGTTACGATGATGAGGAGGAGCTGATTGCTATGATGAACGCAACGCCATTCGGTTTATCCGCCAGCTTATGGACGAATGATCTCAGCAAGGCGATGCGGATGATCCCGCGTATTCAGGCCGGTGTTTTGTGGGTTAACATGCATACTCATCTTGATCCTGCTCTTCCATTCGGAGGAATAAAATCATCAGGACTCGGCCGCGAGTTTGGCAAGGCATTCATCGAGTATTACACAGAACTGAAATCAGTCATGATACGGTATTGATAGTTTCAGTATATTGATACTTAAGGAATTTAAAGTTGCTTCGTGTCAGTCAAAACGAGGCAACTTAATCGTTTATCAATGTTGAAAAATGGTTTTAGGCTGATGCTTTCAAAGCCGTTGATCTCAAAAAAATATTTCCATAATACTGTATAAGCATTGTCATAAATGTGTCATTGCGGTTTCACAAAAATGCCATATTGGGTGTTTACTATTTGGGTAGAAGGTGTTTTTTAATTCTCCCGATCATAAGGAATCACCTATGTCCTGTAATGACCTGTCCCATCGCTCTACATTTCATAATCGTACAAAAAATATTCTTTCTATGGCTGTCGCCATATTAGCGTCAGGCGTATGTTTATCTGCGCAAGCTAACAATAGTGCGGATAATATCATGGCAGAAAAACGTTCCGCCCATGGTGATCTTACTCAGTTTGGTGGAGCCCGTCGCCTGACTCAGGATCAAACTGATGCACTTAAAGCAGCCTTAAATAATACAAAAGCGAAGAATGTCATTTTATTTATTGGTGATGGCATGGGGGATTCTGAAATTACGCTGGCCCGCAACTACGCACAAGGTGCTGGTGGTTTTTTCGAGGGAATCGATGCTCTTCCTTTCACGGGGCAATATACACACTACTCACTGGATAAAGAGACCAAGAAACCAGATTATGTCACGGATTCCGCTGCTTCAGCTACCGCGTGGGCGTCAGGAGTGAAAACCTATAATGGCGCGCTCGGCATTGATGTTTTCGGCAAGCCGCATCAGTCATTACTGGAGTTGGCAAAGCAGAATGGAAAAGCCACAGGAAATGTGACAACAGCTGAAATTCAGGACGCAACCCCTGCCGCGCTATATGCGCATATCACCAACCGTAAATGCCGGGATCCACAGGAAGCTTCAGAAAAATGCCCGACAGAAGTGTTGGATAAAGGTGGCAAAGGTTCTATCACAGAACAACTTTTGACGGCGCGTGCTGATGTCACTCTGGGAGGAGGTGCTAAATATTTTGATCAACAATCAACAGCCGGAGCTAATAAAGGAAATACCCTGAAGCAACAGGCACTAGATCAGGGTTATCAATGGGTAACGGATATCAAATCACTGAGCAATATTAAAGAAGCCAGCCAGAAAAAGCCGTTATTAGGCATATTTAGCAATGGAAACATGGATGTGATCTGGGAGGGACCAAAAGCGGTTTATCACGGTAATCTTAATGAAGCGCCGGTGAAGTGCCAAATTAATGCAAAGCGTAGCTCTGATGAACCGACATTGGTACAGCTAACAGAGAAAGCGATTGATTTGCTCAAGACTAACAAAAATGGATTTTTCTTGCAGGTAGAAAGTGCCTCGATTGACAAACAAGATCATGAAGCTAACCCTTGCGCCCAAATTGGGGAAACGGTGGCACTGGATGAAGCTGTTCAGGCTGCGCTGAAATTTGCCAGACAGCATGAAGATACGTTAGTTATCGTTACCGCTGATCATGCCCATTCCAGCCAGATTATTGCTAATGATGTTAAATCACCCGGCCTGACCCGTTCATTGATTACCAAAGATGGTGTGGTTATTACGGTCAACTATGGCAACGCAGAAGAAGGCAAACAGAATCATACTGGTACGCAGTTACGTGTTGCGGCTTATGGCCCACATGCTGCTAATGTCGTTGGCTTGACTGATCAGACAGATTTGTTCTTTACCATACGTGATGCGATGGAACTGAAACAATAGAAAATCGTGAAGAATAAAAAGGAAAGGCGTATTAAAAGGAATTAAGCTGAATAGATAATTGACAGATAAATAGTAACAGTGGTGCGAAGGGGGGGACTTGAACCCCCACGTCCGTTAGGACACTAACACCTGAAGCTAGCGCGTCTACCAATTCCGCCACCCTCGCAGGTACTGTTATTTATCTGATTTGTTTAATGATAACTATCTGATTTGGTGCGAAGGGGGGGACTTGAACCCCCACGTCCGTTAGAACACTAACACCTGAAGCTAGCGCGTCTACCAATTCCGCCACCCTCGCAAATTCAGATACCATCTTTAAACAGATAGCATGGGGGCGCATTCTAGAGATTTTACGGCTGGCGTCAATCATTATTTATCGCAAGAAAGCATGACTGATGTAAAAATCGACATGTTGCTATTGCCCTTCCGGGTAGATGGGCAATAGCGGTTTGATTTATGACTTTTTGTCTGTTACTTCTTGGTGGCCTGGTAAATTTTGAATTTACCTGTCTGGGCAAGGACTTCGTGACTGCCGAAAGCGCTATCCAGTAAATCAGCATAAGGCAAAAACGAGTTTGCTACGATGCGGAATTTACCACCGGATTTCAGATAATTTGGTGCCATACGTATCATGTCATCAGCGGCTGCCATACTGGTTTTCAGACCATCATGGAATGGCGGATTAGAGACTATCCAGTTGAATTTCTCTTCAATAGCAGAATAGACGTTGCTGGTGATAACATTTCCTTCCAGTTTATTGGCTTTCAATGTTGCTTTACTGGATGTTATGGCGGCTGCATTGACATCGCTGAGAGTCAGTGACAAATCGGGATTATTTTTACCCAACACTGCTGCCAGTACACCAGAGCCACAGGCAATATCCAGCAAGTTGCCGGAAATCGGTTTATCAAAAGTGGAAAGCAGAAGACGGCTGCCGACATCCAGATCATCCTGACTGAATACGCCGGGCAGTGTATTGACGATGGTATCCCCAACCTGATAGCTATGCCACCAGTTGTTCTGATCAAACTGAACCTGTTGTTCAAGCTGACCATAAAAAAGGCTGCAACGGCGGGCAGTATCTACTTTGCGGAAAGTAACAATACCTTCCATCAACTTATCAACGCTACGCACACCACTGCGGTTTTCGCCGACAATAAAAATATTTGTTCCGACAGGCAGGATGGAAAACAGGCTGCGGAGTTGGAAACGGGCTTCCTGCTTGCTCTTTGGCCAGTAATAAATCAGCGTATCGCAATCTTTGACAAACGCTTTGTCAGCCGTCAGGCCAAACTGAGCATTATCACCTAATGTACGGATCAGGGATTGCCAGTGATGATATTGACTAGTGTGTACCCGCACACTTGCGGCTTCGATTTCCGTTGCCAGTGTATCCTGAAGATCGCCTGCGAAGAGCAGATGATGGGAGTGGAATTGCTCTTGATGGCGCAGGATAACTTCACTGGCCGGTGTTAATGCTGACATCTATGTATAGCTCCTTATAAGTCTTTATCCGGTCATAATTATCTTTGGGCAAAGCTGGGATGCCATGTTGTTGGCGCAGAGATAAGCCCTCTGATACTATACCGCTCATCTTTCAGGTGACAGTTTTACTGCTGATAGCCTGAAATCTACTGGGTATATATTACCTGTTATTTTTTATGGCAGATGGAATAAAACACGATGACGAAGCGTGACAGATCACTAACCCGGTTGGGTATCACCCAATGGGTTCTGCGTAACCCTGCGGCCCTGCGG
This sequence comes from Xenorhabdus sp. PB61.4, assembly GCF_963894935.1. Lineage (NCBI taxonomy): Bacteria > Pseudomonadati > Pseudomonadota > Gammaproteobacteria > Enterobacterales > Morganellaceae > Xenorhabdus > Xenorhabdus sp. PB61.4. The sequence goes on along the minus strand of NZ_CAWQJR010000156.1, from coordinate 12,422 downwards.
GGTGAATTATCTGTCCTCATCCCTGACTCAACCCGTCTGTTGATCATTACTCATGATCACATTGACTTAAGCCATTCATTACTTGTTGATATTTTCACAGCCATGGGGATTGATGCCTCATTAGTTTATTGCATCACAACAAAAGATGTTGAATTGCTTTCGGAATCAATCCGCTGCCCATGCTGGCTGCTGGGGGTTGATATTACCTTATCAATACAAGGGATTTCTTTGAGAAGCCCGGCATTAAATGACTTATCCCTTGATGGGGATGCAAAACGTTCTCTTTGGCAACAAATTTACCATTATGAAGAATATTTCTCTATTAACTCCCGCTGATCTTCCCGCGGCCTTCCAGATAGAACAGGCCAGCCACCCCTTTCCGTGGAGTGAGAAAACATTCTACTCTAATCAGGGAGAGCGTTATCTCAATTATAAGATCGAGCTTAATAACCAGATAATTGGTTTTGCAATAACCCAGTATATTTTGGATGAAGCAACGCTATTTAATATTGCTATTCATCCGGAATATCAATCACAAGGGCATGGAAGAATGCTATTAAATTATCTGATTGACACATTACCTGAAAAGCAGATAAATACGTTATGGCTTGAAGTCCGGTGTTCCAACCAGTCTGCAATTCGGCTATATGAAGATCTGGGCTTCAATGAAGTTTCCATCCGCAAAAATTATTACCCGACCGCGACAGGTAAGGAAGATGCCATTATTATGGCGTTACCGCTGTTTGGGTGAGTATGAGTGACGTACCCGTATATGAACTTTTGCGATTCAGGAGAAAGGGAATGTAGATTGAATCTGATGAAGTCATGATGATTTTCTGCATCATCATCTTGCGTATCATTAGTTGTTTATGACGCCAAGTTCAGCGAAAATAAACGCTAATTCCAATTAACATACCGGATTGGATGGATTAAGGGTCTCTGATGGCGCCTCAATATGGTATCGATCCGCGTACAGAATAGAAGATTTCAATAGATGTCAAATTCTCCATTTCTGCAAGAAGTTGCGAAACGGCGCACATTTGCAATAATTTCGCATCCCGATGCGGGTAAAACGACGATTACTGAAAAAGTCCTGTTATTCGGACAGGCAATTCAGAAAGCGGGAACGGTAAAAGGCCGGGGTTCCAATCAGCATGCTAAATCAGACTGGATGGAAATGGAAAAACAACGTGGTATTTCCATTACCACCTCAGTGATGCAGTTTCCTTATGGTGATTGTCTGGTTAACCTGCTGGATACTCCGGGACACGAAGATTTCTCTGAAGATACTTACCGTACTCTGACAGCGGTTGACTGCTGTCTGATGGTTATTGATGCGGCAAAGGGTGTTGAAGATCGTACCCGTAAGCTGATGGAAGTTACCCGTCTGCGTGACACGCCAATCCTGACATTCATGAATAAGCTCGACCGTGATATTCGTGATCCGATGGAGCTGATGGATGAAGTCGAAAATGAGCTGAAGATCGCTTGTTGTCCTATCACATGGCCTATCGGTTGTGGTAAGTCTTTCAAAGGGGTTTACCATCTTTATCAGGATGAAATTTATCTGTATCAATCCGGTCAGGGTCATACTATTCAGGAAGTCCGGGTTATTAAAGGTCTGGATAACCCTGAGCTGGATACTGCTGTCGGAGAAGAGCTGGCCGAACAGTTGCGTGAAGAGCTGGAGTTAGTCAAAGGCGCATCACATGAATTTGATCTGGATGCCTTTTTGCAGGGTGAACTGACGCCGGTATTCTTTGGTACTGCGTTAGGTAACTTTGGTGTCGATCATATGCTGGATGGTCTGGTTAAGTGGGCACCAACGCCAATGCCGCGTCAGACTGATGCGCGTGAAGTAACAGCACAAGAAGAAAAATTCTCCGGGTTTGTGTTCAAAATTCAGGCCAATATGGACCCGAAACACCGTGACCGTGTGGCATTTTTGCGTATTGTTTCCGGTAAATATGAAAAAGGCATGAAACTGCGTCAGGTTCGTATCAAAAAAGATGTGGTTATCTCAGATGCGCTGACTTTCATGGCTGGTGATCGTTCTCATGTTGAAGATGCGTATCCGGGCGATATTATTGGTCTGCATAACCACGGTACTATCCAGATTGGTGATACTTTCACTCAGGGTGAGGAGCTGAAATTTACCGGTATTCCTAACTTTGCTCCTGAACTGTTCCGCCGCATTCGTCTGCGTGATCCTCTGAAACAGAAACAATTGCTCAAAGGTCTGGTTCAGTTGTCGGAAGAGGGAGCAGTACAGGTATTCCGCCCATTGACCAATAATGATTTGATTGTTGGTGCTGTGGGTGTGCTTCAGTTTGATGTAGTTGTTGCCCGGCTGAAGAGTGAATATAACGTAGAAGCACTCTATGAGCCTGTCAACGTTTCTACCGCTCGTTGGGTAGAATGTAGTGACGTCAAAAAGCTGGAAGAGTTCAAACGTAAGAATGAACAGAACTTGGCTTTTGATGGTGGTGATAACCTGAGCTACATTGCCCCAACCATGGTTAATTTAAACCTGACCAGTGAACGCTATCCTGAGGTAGTTTTCCGTAAGACACGGGAACATTGATATTTTTTATGGGCCAACACCTCGTTGGCCTTTTTTATTTTTCCTACCATAATTAATACTTTCTGTTTTATTTAAAAGCATCATTTCTAGGTATAAGAAAATATACGTTAGTTATTGTAAAGCTCATACCATTTGCGTAATTTATTGATATATCATCCTTTGACATTCTGGCTTAGATAAAAGGAAGGTAGTAGGATGAAAAATTTAAAGTTCACAAACTCATTCCTGGCTGTTGTTTTAGGCTCGGTACTCATAGGTGGTAACGCACTGGCAGCAGGCACATCTTCAACTTATCAGTCAGAAGGTCAAACACAAGAAAATACAAACCAGAAAATTAATGATTCAATAAATCATAGTGGGAAAAAAATCGAGAATTCCCTTAAAAAAGTAGATAATAATTCTGACGATAGTGTTATTACTGCCCGAATAAAAGAAAGTTTTCTGGAAGATACCGGGCTTAATAGTCACGATAATAATATTTCAGTGAAAACAGAAAAAGGCGTAGTTTCTCTTTCTGGTTTTGTCAAACACGAAGAGCTGGCAAAACGAGCTATCAGGCTCGCTCATAAAGTAGAAGGCGTTCAGGCTGTAAACAGCACCCTGTCCATCAAAAAATAATCTATTTTTTGTTGAGAGTGACTGATAATAAGTCACTCTATCGGCTTATTCCCCAAATAAAACTTAATCTAATTAAGCGATTATCTCTTCAAGAATATAACGGATAAGATCTATTCATATTATTGGTAATAACTTGCCTGTTGGTGAATTAATCTCCATTATTTAATACAGGCTTTACGGATGCATTGCTCAAATGAGAAATCACTTGGGTGGGGAATTGTTTGCATAACATTATTACTAATTACTGAAAGATGATCATAATTCAAATGATACCTTGGAACTGACATTGACTTTGTAGGGGGAAATGTGGGGAAACATATTCCAATTACGTTGGGTAATATAGAGCCTTTAGCTTATACATCGCGGATAAAACCGGGAAAAATTGCACTTGTCTGTGAAGGTGGCGGGCAGCGGGGGATTTTTACCGCAGGTGTGTTGGATGAATTTCTCCGGTTAGATTTTAATCCGTTCGAATTATTTCTTGGTACCTCGGCTGGTGCTCAGAACCTTTCTGCTTATATCTGCGGTCAAAAAGGCTATGCCCGCAAGGTGATCAACAAGTACACAACCAATCCGATTTTTTTCAACCCATTGCGCTTTGTCCGGGGTGGGCATCTTATCGATTTGGATTGGTATATTGATATGATCTCTGAACAAATTCCCTTAAACATTCCTATTGCGATGGATCATTTTGATGATGGCCGTGAGTTTTATATGTGCACCTGCCGTGCTGATAATTTCGAAGCCAGTTATTTTCAACCTGATGAAAGTAACTGGATGGAAATTATCAAGGCTTCCAGTGCAATCCCCGGATTTTATCGTAATGGTGTAACGCTCGATGGTATCGTTTATCAGGATGGTGGCATTAGTGATGCGATTCCGGTTGAAGAGGCATATCGCCGGGGAGCTGATACTATTGTCGTGGTCAGGACAGTGCCTTCACAGCTTTATTATACGTCACAGTGGTTCAAGCGAGTGGAACGCTGGCTGGAAACCAGCAGTCAGCAAAAAATGCTCAGAATGTTGAAGCTGCATGCTACAAGCTACTTCCGGACACAACGGTTTATTGAAAATCCACCGGATGACGTACAAATCTTCGAAATTAGGCCACCCGCACCGTTGGCAACTATGGCTCTGGGGAGTAAAACGAAAGCATTGAATACAGATTATCATCTGGGTAGGCGTTGTGGGCGGTACTTTTTGGCGACTATCGGACATACTTTTGTCGGTGGTAAGTTTGGGCCGGAAAGACGTAAAAGTTATGGTGTTTCCCGCAGCGGTTTAAACCACGATGGAACGAACCGTAATTGTTTCCGTCGCAATAGTTTTATGTGTAGTGAGCATACCCCTGCAATAGGTACTTCGGTAAGAATGGCAGAGGAAACCGGCGTGAATGACAGCGAGCAGATGCCACTGACTGGTACCACTATGATCAATAACGATTATGACGAACAATAATGATGACGACAAATAGACACAATGGATTTCAAGATGCATTGCGGTGGCAAGAGAGTGAACCCCCAGAAACATAGACAACTGTATGTTTATAAAAACAGTGACTGGGGTGAGCGAGCGCAGCCAACAAAGAGGCAACTTGAAAGACGAAGTGTATGATATGGATAAATAGATGTTTATTGACACACATTGCCATTTTGATTTCCCTCCTTTTTCGGGTGATGAAGCCGCAAGTTTAGAACGAGCCAGACAAGTGGGCGTTGAAAAAATTATTGTGCCGACTGTCAGTCAGGTATATTTCCAGAGGGTTGCTGATTTGGCGGCTAAGTATCAGGCAATCTATGCCGCGTTTGGATTGCATCCTTTATATATTAATGAACATCATGATACAGATCTGGACTGTCTGGAGCAGAAACTAAAAGAGAAACTTCCCCATTGTGTAGCCGTGGGTGAAATTGGGCTTGATCTGTACATGGCAGAACCCCAGTTTGAGCGGCAAAAAAGCGTTCTGGCAGCTCAGCTCAAGCTGGCCAGAAAATATGAATTACCCGTGCTGCTCCATTCCCGCAAAAGCCACGATCAACTGGCGGCAATGTTACGAAAACATCATGTACCACGCACCGGCGTTATTCATGGTTTTGCTGGTAGCTTATCTCAGGCGCAGGCCTTTGTACGTATGGGTTTTTACATTGGCGTCGGGGGAACGATTACGTATGAAAGAGCGAAAAAAACGCGTGATACGATAGCTCGCTTGCCTCTTTCCTCTTTAGTATTGGAAACGGATGCACCTGATATGCCATTAGCTGGTTTTCAGGGGCAGCCAAACCGCCCCGAAAGAATCGCGCAGATTTTTTCTGTATTGTGTGAATTACGTCCTGAATCTCCGGATGAAATTTCCCGCCAAATTTATCAAAATAGCATGGCATTATTTGCGATCAGCTAATTTATCCCAGTGGAAATAGTCTACTTTTGGTTGAGCAAAATAGGCTATTCTGGTCGAAATAAACATTAATAATATTTAACTGGCATTATCTTCTCATTTTTTCCTTTTTTACCGCAAAATTATCTAAACCCTGATAAATTGAATGGTTATATGTGATGTAAGTCTCATTTCCCGTTTTTATATTACTTTTTGCTGCATTAATTTGTGATGTCAGTTGCTTGTTCTTTTTTACTACTGGGTATAATCGCCTCCACACACAGTGTCAGTAGGAACTCACAATATAACTGACATATTTTTAATTCATTCAGTGAACAGGGATTCTTCCAATGCAACTCATTATGAGCCTGATAGGGATGGTAGTGCTGATTTTTATCGCAGTACTTTTCTCGAGTAATTATAAAGCTATTAAAATCCGCACTGTCCTTGGTGCCTTCTTGATTCAGGTGGTTATTGGTGCATTTGTGCTTTATGTACCAGCAGGTAAAGACATTCTGGGTGGAATGTCAAAAGGTGTTTCCAATGTAATTGGATATGGTCAGCAGGGAATGGATTTCATTTTTGGCGGGCTGGTATCCAACAAAATGTTTGAGCTGTTCGGCGGTGGCGGTTTTGTCTTTGCCCTGCGCGTTCTGCCAGTCATCGTTTTCTTCTCTTCTCTGATTGCCGTTTTGTATTACATTGGTGTTATGCAGCTAATCATCAAAATATTAGGTGGTGGCCTGCAAAAAGTATTGGGAACATCACGTACTGAATCCCTGTCAGCAACAGCGAATATCTTCGTTGGTCAAACTGAAGCGCCTCTGGTTGTTCGTCCTTATATTGCGAGCATGACACAATCCGAGCTGTTTGCCGTGATGTGTGGTGGTCTGGCATCGGTAGCCGGCTCTGTATTGGCGGGTTACGCATCAATGGGTGTTCCATTGGAATATCTGATTGCAGCGTCATTCATGGCAGCGCCGGGTGGCCTGTTGTTTGCAAAACTGATGGTGCCGGAAACTGAAACAACTCACGATAATGTTGATGCTATGTCACTGGTATCAGCAGAAGACCGTCCGGCCAATATTATTGATGCGGCAGCATCTGGTGCGGCATCCGGTATGCAGTTGGCTCTGAATGTTGGTGCAATGCTGTTGGCATTTATTGCTCTGATTGCTTTACTGAATGGTATTTTGGGTGGCATTGGTGGCTGGTTCAATTACCCACAATTATCTCTGGAACTGCTGTTAGGCTGGGTATTCTCACCAATCGCTTACCTGATTGGTGTACCGTGGAATGAAGCAACAGTTGCTGGTTCTTTCATCGGACAGAAACTGGTAGTTAATGAATTCGTTGCATTTATGAACTTTGGTGAATACCTGAAACCGGATGATGTTGTCCGCGCTGCGGGACTTCAGGTTCTTTCTGAACATACGAAAGCAATTATTTCTTTCGCACTGTGTGGCTTTGCTAACCTTTCTTCTGTTGCTATCTTGCTGGGTGGTTTAGGCGGTATGGCACCAAGCCGTCGTGGTGATATTGCCCGTTTTGGTCTGAAAGCCGTATTGGCTGGTTCACTCTCTAACCTGATGAGTGCCACAATTGCAGGGTTCTTCCTCTCTCTGGCATAATTAGGAAGTCTAACCAGAAAATACAGACTAAATTGAATGCAGGTGAGTTAATCTTACCTGCATTTTATTTTTCCGGGCTTAATCAATGTGATTTTAATCACGATAAAATGATAATAATTGCAATTTTCATTTGATTAGTGTGATTCTAAGCATGAATTATTACATACTTACATGTTCAAATAATGATGAATCAAGATTTCATTGATTAAGCTAATACCTGCCGGGCAAGACAAGCTGAAAAAATCAAACTAAAGAAAAAGGTGCGGAGAGAAGGAACTCTGTTGTTGCTGTCATATCGAGGCGTTGCAACATCTTCAAGGAACCAAGTCCGCTCACCAACATATGAATACATTAATAATTCGGAACAGTTAGCGATTAAGTGTTCGGAAGAATATGTGAACTGATTCAATAAAAATACCGTTGGAGAGTTTTATGACCGATTTAACCGCAGCTGCTCAGCGTGCGCTGAGCTTGATGGATTTAACTACACTCAATGATGATGATACTGATGAGAAAGTGACAGCACTTTGCCATCAGGCAAACAGTCCGGCAGGGCATACTGCGGCCATCTGTATCTATCCGCGTTTTATTCCCCTCGCCCGTAAGGTACTACGTGAACAGGGAACTCCGGATATCCGGATCGCTACTGTGACGAACTTCCCTCATGGCAATGATGATATTGATATCGCCCTGGCGGAAACCCGTGCAGCAATTGCTTATGGTGCAGATGAAGTGGATGTGGTTTTCCCTTATCGCGCATTGATGGCGGGTAACGAACAAATTGGTTTTGATCTGGTTAAAGCCTGTAAAGAGGCCTGTGCTGAATCAGGTGTCTGGCTGAAAGTCATTATTGAAACCGGAGAGCTGAAAGACGCTACGCTGATCCGTAAAGCCTCTGAAATCTCGATTAAAGCGGGTGCTGATTTTATTAAGACATCAACCGGAAAAGTGCCGGTTAATGCGACACTGGAAAGTGCAGAGATCATGCTGAGTGTCATCCGTGATATGGACGTGGGAGAGACTGTCGGGTTTAAACCAGCGGGCGGCGTCCGCACAGCAGAAGAAGCTGCGCAGTATCTGGCACTGGCAGGCCGGATCATGGGCGACAAATGGGCAGATTCCCGCCACTTCCGTTTTGGCGCTTCCAGTCTGCTGGGTAGCTTATTGACGGCGCTGGGTCATCAGGGTCAAAAACAAAGCAGTAGTTATTAACAATAGCAATTATACACTTCGTCTTTCAAGTTGCCTCTTTGTTGGCTGCGCTCGCTCACCCCAGTCACATAGTTATCTATGTTCCTGGGGATGAACTCCCTTGCCGCCGCGATGCATCTTGAAATCCATTGTGTATATTGGGAACAGTAGTTATTGGAAACAGACGTTTAAAATCAATAACAATGCCTTGAATGTTCGTTAAGATAGAGCTGATTCATGACTACTGTTCTTTTCAGACAATGATAATGGGAGGTAGCTTTGTTTTTGGCACAGGAAATTATCCGCAAAAAACGAGATGGTTTTTCACTGAGCGAAGAAGAAATCCGCTTCTTTATTAACGCTGTGCGTGATAATACGGTATCAGAAGGGCAAATTGCAGCTCTGGCGATGGCCATTTATTTCCGGGATATGACGATGGAAGAGCGTATTGCCTTAACATTGGCGGTACGTGATTCTGGTACAGTGCTTGACTGGAAGAAGCTGAATCTGCCCGGTCCGGTCGTGGATAAACACTCGACGGGTGGGGTTGGTGATGTAACATCCCTGATGCTGGGGCCGATGGTTGCAGCATGTGGTGGTTATGTTCCGATGATCTCAGGGCGTGGGTTAGGTCATACCGGAGGGACGCTGGATAAATTAGAATCCATCCCCGGGTTTGATATTTTCCCCGATGATCACCGATTCCGTGACATTATCCGGGATGTTGGCGTTGCCATTATCGGTCAGACTAACTCACTGGCACCAGCGGATAAACGTTTTTATGCAACACGTGATATTACTGCTACCGTTGATTCTATTCCGCTGATTACCGCTTCTATTCTGGGCAAAAAACTGGCTGAAGGATTAGATGCTTTAGTTATGGATGTGAAAGTTGGTTCTGGTGCCTTTATGCCGACTTATGAGCAGTCAGAACAGTTGGCGGAATCGATTGTTGCGGTGGCTAATGGTGCTGGTTGTAAAACAACGGCGCTGTTGACAGATATGAACCAGGTATTAGCATCCAGTGCCGGTAATGCGCTGGAAGTGCGTGAAGCGGTGCAGTTTCTGACAGGAGAATACCGCAATTCCCGGTTATTTGAAGTAACTATGGCATTATCTGCTGAAATGTTGGTATCGGGTAAACTGGCAGAAGATCGTGATGCTGCATATCGTCAATTACAGGCAGTACTCGATAATGGTAAGGCTGCGGAAATATTCGGGCGTATGGTGGCAGCTCAGAAAGGGCCTGTTGATTTTATTGAAAACTATGACCGTTATTTACCGACAGCTTGTTTCAGCAGACCTGTATTTGCTGAAAATAATATAATTAAAAAACAAAGCATTGTAACAGAAATGGATACCCGTGCATTGGGGATGGCAGTCGTTGCATTAGGCGGTGGTCGCCGCAAAGCGACTGATCCGATTAATTACAGTGTGGGGCTGAGTGATATTATTGCGCTTGGCTCAGAAGTAAACACAGATACTCCTCTGATGGTGATTCATGCCAATAATGAAGATGACTGGCATATGGCGGCAGAGGCTGTGCGTGCATCGCTTGTTTTTCAACAGGCACATACTTCGGCAGCAGAAGTGGATGCCGGAATGAAAGTTGCCACCCAGATGGTTTATCGTCGTATTGGTGGATAATTCAACAGAAGTATTGAATAGATTTTAACAGCTGGCAGTTCCCGCATTGATAGCGTGAATTGACACAGGAGAAAATTATGAAACGTACATTCATCATGGTCTTGGATTCCTTTGGTATCGGTGCGAGTGCAGATGCAGAAAGATTTGGTGACAAAGGGTCTAACACTTTAGGGCATATTGCAGAACAGTGCGCTCGTGGTGAAGCTGATATCGGTCGTCAGGGATTGTTGAAGTTACCGAATCTGAGCCGTTTGGGACTGGGAAAAGCAACGGAAGAATCCAGTGGAACCTTCCCGGTTGGTTTGGATAAAGATGCCGAAATTATCGGTGCCTATGGTTATGCGAGTGAACTTTCTTCTGGTAAAGACACTCCATCAGGTCATTGGGAAATTGCCGGCGTACCGGTTTTATTCGACTGGGGTTATTTTCACGAGTTAGAAAATAGCTTCCCACAGGAATTATTGGATAAATTGGTTGAACGTGCCAATCTGCCGGGTTATCTGGGTAACTGCCACTCTTCCGGTACCGTTATTCTGGACAAGCTGGGAGAAGAGCACATGAAAACGGGTAAACCGATTTTCTATACCTCAGCGGATTCCGTTTTCCAGATTGCTTGTCATGAAGAAACATTCGGTCTGGATAAACTGTATGAATTATGTGAAATCGCCCGTGAAGAGCTCACTGATGGCGGTTATAACATCGGCCGTGTCATTGCCCGTCCGTTTGTCGGCGATAAAGCGGGTAACTTCCAGCGCACCGGCAACCGCCATGACTTGGCTGTTGAACCCCCAGCTCCGACTGTGCTGAAAAAACTCGTTGATGAGAAACAGGGTGAAGTGGTTTCCATTGGTAAAATTGCTGATATTTACGCGAATGTCGGTATCACTAAAAAAGTGAAAGCGACAGGCATTGATGCGCTGTTTGATGCTTCATTAGTAGAGATGGAGCAGGCTGGTGACAATACGATAGTATTCACCAATTTTGTTGATTTTGACTCATCTTACGGCCATCGCCGTGATGTAGCCGGTTATGCTGCTGCGCTGGAACTGTTTGATCGCCGTTTGCCGGAAATGCTGGAGCAGGTGAAAGAAGATGACATTCTGATCCTGACGGCTGACCACGGTTGTGATCCAACCTGGCCGGGTACGGATCATACCCGTGAGCATATACCTGTGCTGGTTTATGGGCCAAAGGTAAAACCGGGCTCATTAGGGCATCGTGAAACCTTTGCTGACATTGGTCAGACAGTGGCGAAATATTTCGACCTGACACCAATGGATTACGGTAAAGTGATGTTCTGATTTTCCGGGGAAGCCATTGGCTTCCCCGATCGCTAATATTTTTTAATACCCATACCCTATGGATTTTGAGCTGCATCGCGCAGGCAAGTGAGTGAATCCCCGGAGCATAGGTAGCTATGTGACCGGGAGGAGCGAGCACAGCCAACAAAAAGGCAGCCCGAAAGACGGCGGGTATAATAAAAACAAGGAATAGATTTATGGCCACCCCACATATTAATGCTGAGATGGGCGATTTTGCTGATGTTGTTTTAATGCCAGGCGATCCACTGCGTGCAAAATACATTGCAGAAACTTTTCTGGAAGATGTGCGTCAGGTTAACGATGTGCGCGGTATGCTCGGCTTCACTGGTACTTATAAAGGCCGTCGCATTTCAGTTATGGGGCACGGTATGGGCATTCCATCCTGTTCCATTTATGCCAAAGAATTGATCACCGAATTTGGTGTCAAAAAGATTATCCGTATTGGCTCCTGTGGTGCCGTAAGCGAAGATGTTAAAATTCGTGACGTAGTGATTGGTATGGGTGCTTGTACCGACTCTAAAGTCAACCGTCTGCGTTTTAAAGATCATGATTTTGCAGCAATTGCTGACTTCGATTTGATCCGTAATGCGGTTGATGCAGCTAAAGCAAAAAACATCAATGCGCGCGTTGGTAACATTTTCTCTGCGGATCTGTTCTATACTCCAGATCCACAAATGTTCGATGTCATGGAAAAATACGGCATTTTGGGCGTTGAAATGGAAGCGGCTGGAATTTACGGTGTTGCGGCTGAATTTGGTGCAAAAGCACTGGCAATTTGTACTGTTTCTGACCATATTCGTACAGGTGAACAGACTACTGCTGAAGAGCGTCAGACTACTTTCAATGACATGATTGAAATCGCTCTTGAATCTATTTTGTTAGGTGACAATTAAAAATAATGTAATTTAATTACTTTATTAAAATAAAAGCCCTTCTCTATAATGAGAAGGGCTTTTTTATTATCCAATATAATATGTTTTTCAGATGGTTTTATTAAGAATTAATCTCATTTATTTGTTTGTCCGTTTTCATTTTATCAATCGCTGATTTTATTT